>DAONMJ010000054.1:9012-11061 GCA_035392545.1 bacterium | reverse complement strand
CATTCTCAGAATTGATGGTTGACCTGAATCCACCACATGGCACAAAAACATTGATTTTTGCCATCTGTATGTACTTTCTCATTTCTGTATTGGAAAGAAAGTTTCTGTGAAAGAATGTTCCATCTTCGACAATGGTTCCATCAGGCAATACGAATTTTTGTTTTACTCGCGGGACTTTGAAACCCTGTGGAGAGAGTTTTTCATCCGGATATGCCAGAGTGTTTTGCCTTGGCTTTGTATGCCTTGCCAGTGCAATTTTCATCAGTTCCTTTTTATCAAGTCCCAGGGGGTCAAAAAGCACGCTTCCACTATCAATGATAAGTTTAATTTTTCCTTTATACGACTGAATCTGATTTGCGCCAAGGTCTCCATCAGGACCACCTGTCATCATCAATGATGCTTCCTCTTCTTTCATCCCAGCATAATTCAGTACAGTCCGCAGGCATGCCATAATACCTGTAGTTGTCATTCCACTGGAATAAATGTTTTCACCAATGATCCTGTAGATTTCTTCAGTGTTTTTTGTTGTGATAACTGGTTTTCCTTCAATTTGAAGTTCTGTTTGAGTATCCTTCGGGAAAAGTCCAAAAACCTTTTTATCCTGTGTCTGACCATATGCATCGTGTGGAATGCCAGTTGATTTTCCTGTTGTTATTGTTCTCCAGTATTTATACTTCCGTATTTTTGCAAAATATGCAACAACATCCATCATTGGACCGGTCCCCTCATCAGGACCAAAGAAAACCATTTCTGGCTTTCCGTGGTAATCCACGATTTCTTTAGAAACGATAACAAGGTCAAGTATGCCACTGGCAAAATCAAGCACAGAATTCAACCCTTCCACAGCATATTCTGGATATGGAACAATCACTGACTTTGCTCCGCTTTCAGCAATGTCTTTGTGTTTTAATCTCTGCGCGACTGGTCCCAGCTCATAGTTCAATAGTGGCATGTAATCCAGCTCTGTTTCGTAATTGTTTTTTGTTACCCTGATTAATCTAACGCCACCGCGAGCGATTTCTTCAGCCCTCATCATTGTGCCGATGGCGTAAAATCCTATCACGAAAAACACACTTTCCACCTTTTTCTGAAAGACCACAGGGTCAAGGATATTGCCAGTAAATTTAAAAGCATACGAACGTTTGATAATCTGATAGAAATTTGTTTTCAGTGTTTCAGTGATAATCTTGCTCATAAACAGAAATATATCTGCAGTGGTGTTGTCGTCAGCAAAAGCAATTTTCACCTGTCTTTCATAGTCCTCAATCTGGTGCAAAATTTTCTCAAAATTCTTTTCAGGTTGTGCTGGATTAAACCTTTTGTCAAAGATGGCAAAAATCCTTTTTACAAAATCAGGATTCTGTTTGATTGCCGATGTAATGACTGACCTGCTGTATTCAGCCCTGTTTGACTCAAAAACCCTTCTTGCAAACGCATCTTTCATTTCTTTATTTGAAAAAGATTCCATGATATTTCTGTCAACAGGGTCTGTCTTGTGAATAAAGGTGTGAACAAAAACAGAAGCAACAACCGCAAAAAGATACTCAAAAAAACTTAATTGCCCGCCAGTGTAAAGTTCATCAAGTCCAGATGGTTGGATTGCCAGTAAGAGATGCAACCTGTTTATTGTTGTCTGCATCTTTTCTGAAGAAATACCACCTTCAACATAAAGAGAACAGATGGATTCAATCCTTCCTGTTTTTCCTCTATATGTTTCCCAGTATGCGCGGTTCAACGTAATACCGATTTCTTCAAGCATTTTTCTAACAGTGGGCAGTACAGAACTTGAGAAGTCCTCTTTGAACATTATGCGGATTTCACCTGTGTTTTTTGATTTTGAAACAAAGATGATGGGAACAAAACTTTTCTCAACCTTTTTCAAAAATTCTTCATATCTTTTTTTTGTCACTTCTGGCACAGGCAATCCAGAAACGATTTCATTGAACGCAAAAGGGGATTGTCCTGGTTTTATATCTTTCAATTCTTTGCATTTTTCGGGTCTGATGATGTATGTGTAGTAATTGTGCTTCTTGCCATAATAATACTCAA
>DAONMJ010000054.1:0-8912 GCA_035392545.1 bacterium | reverse complement strand
GCAGCATTGATGCAGGAAGCAGTTAATAGTCCTTCTTCTGCAAGTTCTACCACACACTCGTAAAGCAAACTTGCGTCAAGCCCGCACTTTTTCGCCTTTTCAATAATTGAACTGATTTCAGTTTGATTTGTGTTTTTCATATTACCTATTTATCTTACTTTGTTTTAAAAGAACTTTCAAGAAAATCTTTCATTTCTTTTCTTAAATAAAAAAAGTGTCTTTGAAAATACCAGAAAAATGGTAAGATATGATTGAAAATACGCGAAAGTAGCAAGACAATGTCAATGCATAAATTTAGCATTTCTTGGATAGGTATTTTTTTATATTTGCTTGCCGTGGTTACACAGCCACTTGCGGCTGCACACATTGATTCCACAACCCGCAATCATTCTATCAGCGCAGAAACTGTCTTGATTGCAGAAAACGGCACTGCGAAATTACCCATCATTATTTCTGAGAAAGCCAGTAAAGATACAAAGGCGCGCGCTGATGAACTTGCTATGTACCTTGAAAGGATTACAGGCGCGAAATTTGAGGTGAAAACCGGGGCAGGTCCAGGAATTATTCTGGGAACAATTGAACAGTTTCCCACGCCTTCAGCATCTGATGGGCTAAAAATCTATGATGTCTATGATGGCCGCGACGCCTATGCAATTCGGACAGAAGGTGGCAGTATCAAACTGCTCGGCGCAACTGATTTGGGTGTTTCCCATGCAATGAGTAGGTTTTTAACTCTGCTCGGTTGTCGCTGGTTCTTCCCTGGTCCAGTGTGGGAAGTAATTCCGAAGATTTCAAAATTGAGTTTCAACATCAATGAAACTGACAGGCCAGAGGTGCTGGGGATGCATTTCGGATATGACCTCGGACAGCAGTACGAAAAGACAGACCCTGATGCAGGCAACGCCACAAAGTCCTGGAACAGAAAGAATCTTCTGGCAACAGGATTTAAAAGTGCTGCTGGCCATTGCGCACATACAATTGTCAATTATTTCCGCAAGGAGTTTGAACAGCATCCAGAATATCGGGCACTGATAGAAGATAAGAATGGGAAACGTTTCAGAACAGGGACACAATATTCACCCACAGACCCAAGATGGCAGTGGGGGCAACTGTGTGTTTCAAATCCTGAAGTTGTGAAATTGGCATGCCAGTATGCAGATGAGTTTTTTGATAAACACCCTGATGCAGATATGATAGGAATGGGCCCTGATGATGGTGGCGGCTGGTGTTTATGTCCTGAATGCGCCAAACTCGGAAATTGCGGCAATCAAGCATTTTATCTTGCCAACCAGGTCGCAAAACACATTCAGAAAACCCATCCTGGTAAACTTGTGGGACTTCTTGCCTATAACTGGCACTGTGACCCACCAGATTTTCCGCTTGAGCCCAATGTATATGTTGAACTGACCACTACTTTACTTATCAATACGAAACTCGGGTTTGACCGTCTTGTGGAAGTATGGCCGAAAAAGGTCAAATACTGCGGACTTTACGATTACTGGGCTGTCTATGACTGGACGCGGGACAATATGCCAGCAGGCAGAACCGGAAATCTGAAATATGTGGCAGAGAAGATTCCATTTTACATCAAGCATGGTCTTACGTGTATGTGTGCAGAAAGCGGAAACAGCTGGGGTGGTCAGGGGCTTGGCTATTACCTTGCCATTCACCTAATGTGGAACACATCCACAGATGTTGAAGCACTGAAAAACGATTTTTATGAAAAAGCATTTGGTCCTGCGGCAAAGGAGATGAAGGCATATTACCAGCACACTGACCTGGGCAACAACCCGCTTGTTGGTCCTACATTTTACCGCATTTGTTGTGATTACCTTGAATCTGCTGAGAAAGCCGCAAAAGGTCATCCTGATGTGCTGGCACGCATTGAACAACTGAAGCAGTATAATGTTTATGTCTACCTGCTGAACAAGGAGCGAGACACGACACTTCCGCCTGGAGAACGCAAGAAATGGGCTTTTGAAACACTTAGATGGAACTATCGTATGCGCAACACATACATGACCTTCTGGACTTTTTTTGCCGGCATGACATCTGCTCAATGGGCAAAGGAATTCAAGGAGGACTCCTGGGACTGGTATAAAAACTACTGGGTATTGAAAAAACCAGAACAGATTCCATATCGTGATTCCAATCCAATTACGCCTGAAGAAACTGCCCGCTGGTTTCAGCAGATGAAAGCAGATTACGGTGAAGTTCCAAAAATTACTGAAATAAGTTTCAGCAAGAAACTGGTTGCTCCTGGCTGGGTTTCAGATACTCCAAATCCTCAGAAGAACGATAGGGTGATTTTTCACGGTCCATTCACGATGGCTCTGGCAAGTATGAAAGGAGAACCGCTGCGTTTTTCAATGAACCATGGAACAATGTATCCAAACAGCCCTGCTGGCGATTATGTTCTGACAGATATGTCAGGCAAAGAAATTACAAAAGGCACAGTACCGATATGTCCGAAAAATCCGACAGAGATTGAACTGAAAGTGCCTGGTGCAGGTGTCTATTATTTCAAATTCGATGACCATGGTGGTGGGACTGCCTTTATGCCATCTTCTGGTCTGCGCGCGGCTTTTGTACCAGAAGGACCAAGAGGTTATACTTTGCTGTACCGCGTATGGTTCTATGTTCCAAAAGGCACCACAGAGATTCAGTTTGCGCCTTCATGCAGTGGAATAAGATTTGGGATACAGACTCCTGACGGAAAATGGGTTGAATGCAAGAATAGGGTAAACCTTCCTGCCAGAAGCGATGGACTCAACTTCAAGGCAGATGGCTACTATTATGTGATACCAGTGCCAAAAGATATGGATGGCAAAATGTGGGCAATGTCTATGGCTCAGTGTGGTTTCCATATGCGCTTTTTCAATATCCCGACAATTCTGTCTCTGTCTTCAGACGGGCCAATCATTCCAGAAGAAGTAGCGAAAAAAGATGGACTTCTAAAATGATAGGAGGAGCAATGAAGCCAGTGTATTTGATAGTCAGTATCTTTGTAGGAATTTCTTTGTTGAAAGCCGCACCAATCACTATTGTAGAAAATGGCAAGCCGCAGGCAGTAATTGTGGTTGCTTCTGATGAGCCAAAGGCAGACAAGGCTGCTACAGAAATTCAAAAATACATTGAAAAAATGAGTGGTGCGAAATTGCCCATTGTAAAAGAAGGAGAACCAGTCAATACAGATGTTTCTATTTTTGTTGGTCATACAAAGGCAGCAGCAAAAAATGGGGTGAAGATTCCTTCTGGCTTCAAGGAAGTTGTGGGAGACCCAAAAGTTTTTGAGGAAGAAGGATTTGTGATAAAAACAAAAGGAAAAAATATTTTCATTGGCGGCAATTCAGACGGACCGTACCAGGGCACAATTTATGCTGCGTATGAATTCCTGGAACGGCTGGGTTGCCGATTTTATTTTCCAGGAGAATGGGGTGAGGTCATTCCTGAAAAAAAGACAATCACATTTCCAGAAATAGATTTACAGTCAAAACCTGATTTTGCGATTCGCGAGATTGGACTTGGTGGATGGATTCCTTCAAGCAAGCAGGAATGGGCTATATATGCTGACTGGCAAAACAAGGTCAAGATGACTAATACTTTTTTCTATCCACCTGTCGGAGATGGGTTCCTTGCATACCTGATTCCTCCGAATGAGTTTTATCCAAAAGAACCAGAACTATTTGCGATGAACCAGAATGGAAGTCGTGAACCTATGAAATGGTACAATGGCAGATACTATGAAAATGTTACAATGCTCGCCCTTGGAAATCCGCGCACACTTGAAGTCGCAGTTCAAAACCTCAAAGACGCCTATGCAGGTAAGCGACCCAGATTAGGAAATATGTCTCCAAGTGGCAATGGTTTTGGTATCAGTCCGCCTGATGGCGCGGTTTTTGACTATGACCCAAAGTACAAGGATATCAACCAGAATTTCAATTATCCTACATATATTCACCACCCGATGACCAGTGAGGAATTTTTTACATTTGCTGCAAAACTTGCAAAAGAGTTTCCTGACAAATGGGTATCAACAATGGCATACGCTGGTCGAGAGATGCCTCCGCAGGGCGTAAAAATTCCACAAAACATCGCAGTAATGTATGCTCCGATTTCCTCCTGCGTACTTCATCCTGGAAATGATTCTTCTTGCTGGCGACGAAGTGAAACAATCAGCATTATGCGGCAATGGTGCAAACTTACCCCGCATGTGTGGCTATATGATTATAATCCAGGATTTTTGCTTGGATGTTTTGTGCCTGAGAGAGATGTTGCGAACTTTGCAGTCAATGTCAAACTTTACAAGGATATGAAACTGAAAGGGTTTCAGACAGAAGGACGCAAGGCATTCATGGCGACATGGATTAGCTGGTACATACGGGCAAAGTTAATGTGGGATGCACATGCAGATGTAGAAGCACTCAAGAAGGACTTTTATACAACATTTTTCGGACCAGAGGCAGGCTTATTTGTTCAACAATGGTGGGATGAATGTGAAAAAGCATTGGGCTCTGCGACAATCCATTGTCATGAGGACTGGCTGGTCAATCATATTTACACTGTCCCATTCACAAAAAAGATTCATCAGTATGTAGAAAAGGCAGCGAAATGCGCAATGACGCCAGAGCAAAAAGAACATTTCAATGCATTTGCACTTATTGCTGACCATCTTGAAGCATACGCAGCCAAAGAAGAAGCAGAAAAAAACCTTGATTATAGAGAAGCAGCCAGGCAGGCCCAGCGTATGGAAGACGACAAGAAAAAATTATATTCCATTTATCCATTCTTTATCGGTCCAAAGTATCATCCAGAATTCACAAATGGCCAGGAAATCAAATACAGACAACTCTATGCAATGACCAATGGTGAAACAGGAATTTTGATAGCACCTGTTCCTCTTGAGGCAAAATTCAAGAGAGACCCATTCAATGAAGGCGTTGTTGGCCAGTGGTATCTTCCTGAATTTGATGATACACAATGGGAAACCAAAAATACCTTTTTCACATGGGATGCCCAGGATAAGCCAGAGGATGCAAAAGGACACGATTATGATGGCTATGGCTGGTATCGTTTTACTCTTAAAGTGCCATCAGATGCAATCAGTAAACAACTGAAACTTCATCTTGGGGGTGTGATCAATGAAGGATGGGTCTGGATAAACGGGAATTATGTGGGGCACAGGCAGTGGCAGCTGTGGTGGGCAGGCCGCGAGGCACTGGAGATGGATGTAGATGTAACAGGCAAAGTAAAACCAGGTGACAATATCGTTGCTGTTCGGGTGTGGAACAATGCAGAAATCGGCGGCTTATTCCGCAGGGGATTTTTATGGTCACCAGCAAAATAAAACCTGGACTTGACAAAAGTTATGAGCGGGGGTAGAATTGCATATGGGAAAAACTTGAAAAGGAGGTGAGAAAAATGAAAAAGGGATTCACGCTTATTGAACTGCTGGTGGTGATTGCAATCATTGCAATCCTTGCTGCGATGCTACTACCTGCATTGAGCAAGGCAAGGGAAAGGGCAAGAGCAGCAGTATGCATCGCCAACCTGAAGCAAATAGCACTTGCTTCAAAACTGTACATTGATGATTATCCAGGAACACTTCCCAGAATGCCAAGCGTATTTTACGCCAATGGAGTTCTGGTCGGATTCTGCACAGGACTGTATGATTTGAACTATGTGAAAAACTGGCAGGTTTTCAAGTGCCCATCTGATACAAGAAAGGTGGATTGGTCAAGTAATGGCCAGAATGCCAGTTATTCCATGAATACTGGTAGGGACTGGGAAGGATCTTATGGTTTCCCTGAGGTTTCAGCAGATGGAACTGCTGATGAAGAGGGAACAATTTACATCTATTGCACTCGCAACTGGACAGGAAATGGGGCTGTGCATCCTGATTACTGGAGGCAGGCATACCTTGCAGGAAACTGTGGAGACCATAATGGATGGGTGAATATTATCTTTTGCGATTTGCATGTTGGAGCCCTTGGTGCAAGATATCTTACAACTCAAATGGGTGCTCCTGGTTGTGTCTGGGGTTTTGGTCCATGGTCTTATTCAAAAAATGATTAATGATATGAATGAGAAATTGAATTTTAGCAGAAGGAGGTGAAAGAACATGAAGAAAAAGGGTTTTACCCTGATTGAACTGCTTGTGGTCATAGCAATTATAGCGATACTTGCAGCAATGCTTTTACCAGCACTGGGAAGGGCAAGGGCAAAGGCAAGAATGACAACATGCTTGAATAACCTCAAACAGATAGGACTTGCTGTCCAGTTGTATCTGAGCGATTACAATGAAAACTGGTATCCACACCTCAATGGGGTTGACAAACTTGGCTATACCTGGGAATGGGGACTTAACTATCTTCCTGGCAAGGCAGTGACAGCATTTCTCTATACCCTCATTGATAAAGGCTATCTTACAGGAACAATGACCTATGGGACAGGTGCCTTTTATGGAGATCAGTATAATGACTTCCTTGCAGCCTCAACAGGCATGGTCCACTGCCCATGTCTTGATCCTTACTGGGAAAATGGGTATAGAAGGACAGGATACCCTGGCTGGTGCGATTATGCTTATAACAGAAACCTTCCTGTGAATGCAAAAAAACTTGGAAGAGTGCCAAAGCCAGCAGAGACGCTTTTGTTTTTTGAAAGCAGGGCAGGCGAGGTTGATCCATTATATCCTGATCCATCTTATAACCAGGTATGGGTTCAAAACTGGATGTACTACGGCTATGGAAGACACTGGCAGTTTGAGCTAATCAATGCTGTATTTGTTGATGGCCACGCTGCTTCTCTTACATGGAATGATTTTATAAAAGGCGGATATCCGCAGTAAAAAAAACAGTCCCTATTCTGATGTGCTGAATTCCAGTTGCTCAGGATAGGGACTGAAGTATTTTTGAGACATAAGGTAAAAATTTTCAAACCTCAAAGCAAAATTTTTTGCTATTTCCACAACAGCGCTGAGTGGAATTTGCTCATTTTTCAGTTTTTCCATAAGAGATAAAAAATGCCTTTTCTCAGATGGCTGGATTTTGTTTGAGAAATAGCCGTATATGTGTTGAAGGACATTGTAGTGTTTTTTTATTCCCGGCTTTCTTTCAAATACAGAATAGAAAATTTTTTCATATTCTGAAAGAGTTTGTTCAAATCTTCCCTTTTTGTATCCTGCAATAATTCTTCCAAGCTGGTGTAATTTTTTCTGACTGTACAGCATCAAAAGATACTTGTATTTTGTGTGAAAATCAATCAGTTTCGTTATTGCTTTTCCGTTTTTGTCAAGATTTCTCATATCAGCAAGTGCAAAAATTGCTGTAAGAAAGTGATGCCTGATTTCTGGATTTTTTAATCTCAATTCATCTTCAATTGGTTTATCTGGAAATTTTTCTTTCACAATTTGTGCAAATAATCCCATTCCCCTTTTCAAAATATCATTTGCGTTTTTATCTCGATAAATTTTTGTTCCAGAAAAACCGCAGGATGGCGACTTCCCTTTGAGCAAAAATCCATCAACACCTTTTAAGTGATTCAGAAATTCACTCGAAAATCTGTCCATTTTTTCTGTCAGGTCAATGCCTGTTTTTGTCTGGTAAATCCTGTAAGTATTTTTTTCAAGATAAAGTTTGATTGGGTCTCGCGGTACAGATAGCCCGATTTCTGTTTCAGGACATACTGTAATCACATCGACAAAATTTTTCAGTTTTTCAACAAAGGCATTTTTGATGATTTCGCCATTGTATCTGACTGGCTCTGAATTTAGACACGCGCTCAAAACAATCACGGGTCTGGGAAAATGATTTTCACCCATTATTAAAATAAATTTTTGTTAATAACCCTTGAAATGGCGCAAAGATTTTCCTGCCATCGATCTTCAGGGATATCTTCAGTAATGCCCATAATCAGATTGTGCCCCTTTGATACATCGATAATGTGCTGGGTGGTTTTCTCTATTTCTTCAATGGAACGCAGATGCACAGATGAAGGAAAGTTTATCCACAGCACCTTATCATGCCAGATATTGAATGCGTCCTCAATGCTCATATCAGAATCAGGAGAAGGTGAAAATGCTTCAATATAATCAAGCCCTGATTTTGCAACAAGGTCTGCCCATACTTTATTGTTTCCATCAAGATGGCAGCCAAGAAGTTTCCCATGTTTGTGCATTACCATTGCTGCTTCCTGATGATGGGGAAGCACATATTTCTCAAACCTTTCCCTTCCCATAACATTTCCAGTTTCATTCCCACCAAAGTTCGCAATCAATGCAGGGGACTTTGCCACAATTTCATAGATCTGCCTCAGTTTTTCCACCTGTATATCTACAAGTTTTTCAATCTCATCCCTTCTTTCAGCCCATTCAATCGCAAATGTTTCTACTCCCATCCACCCAATCATAATCTGATGAAGTGGTGATGACCCTATGCCAGCTCTTAAAATCACATCTTCACCAAGTGACTGTTGCGCGTTAAGAAATTCATCGTAATGTGGTTGGTATCTCTGGTCAGCAACCATCGCATAAAGTTTTTTGTAATCCTGTGGACCTTTAAAAATTTTTTCTATAGTCCATGAGGTAAAGCCAGCAGGTTTTACAAGATATGTCAGTTGTCCATGTGGTGTGTTAATAAAGTACCTTGTGAAATCAAGTCCGTTTTCAGTATACGAATGACTTTCATATGAGACATTGGGCGATATAACTTTGAATACTGGATATAATCTGTTAACGATGCACAGTCCTTCATTTCTTAACTGTCTTTCCACACTGCACTGAGGAATTTTTGATTCGTAAATTGTCAGTGGAATTTTGTCAATTTTTTCACCCTTCAACACTGCCTCAACTCTTTTTCTCGGCGTCATCGTCATCTCCTTTATGGAAACTCAATCTTTATCTGGTCTATCATGAC
>DAONMJ010000053.1:6093-11133 GCA_035392545.1 bacterium | reverse complement strand
CAAATGATTCTTCAAGTTCACAACCAACAAATTTTCTTTTTAATTTCAATGCTGCGACTGCTGTGGTTCCGCTGCCAAGAAACGGGTCAAAGATCAAGTTGCCTTCAGTGGTGCTTGCAATGATAATTCTTTCAAGAAGTTTCAATGGTTTTTGTGTGGGGTGTTTTGCCGAATAATTTTTCTTCCTTTGCTGGCGCTGGTATCCTCCAGACAGTTTTCATCTGTCTTCCTCCAGCCAGCTGTTTTACAAGTTCATAGTTAAATGTATGTCTGCACCTGGGATTCTTTCCAGCCCATATAATCGTTTCAGTTGAGTGGGTAAAATATCTGCAGGAAAGATTTGGTGGCGGATTAGGCTTTTCCCAGCTAATGTCATTGAGTATCTTCATGCCTAACTGCTGCATAGCAAAACCTACTGAATATATTGTGTGATGAGTTCCTGAAACCCAGATCGTTCCGTTTGGTTTTAAAAGTTTCTGGCATCTTGAAAGCCAGAAGATGTTGAATGCATGATTTTCCTCAACCCCTCTGGATTTATCCCAGTTGCCTTTGTCAACCTTTGTCATTTTGCCGGCATGACATGTGATGCCTCCGTTTGATAGAAAATATGGCGGGTCTGCAAAAATCATATCAAAGATGCCGTCAGGATATTTTTCAAGCATTTTGTCCATAAAATGAATACAATCATCACGATAAATCCATACACCAATATCAGAGTCAGAAAAAACAGGGGACAAATTGATATCAGGAAATTTTATATTTTTTCCGGCATGCGTTTGATGTGGAGTAATTTGTTTTATGGTCATGGTATTATTATAAGACTGGTCCTTAATGGTTTCAACCTGCGTGTTTTCCTGCGACAAAGCCAGTTGAAAAAGCGGCTTGCAGATTAAATCCGCCTGTTTTTCCGTCGATGTCAAGGATTTCGCCTGCGAAAAATAATCCTGGCACTATTTTTGATTCCATTGTTTTTGGATTTATTTCTTTCACGCTCACTCCGCCCCTGGTGACAATTGCCTGGTCAAAATCTCTTAAACAATCAAAATTGAAACAGAAATTTTTCAAAAGTGAAATGAGAATTTTTCTTTGTTCTGCTGTCACCTGGTTTCCTTTGATTTCTCCTGAAAGAGTTCCCATCAACAAAAATTCTTCAATAATGTTCTGCGGCAAAAGGTTTTTCATGATATTTTTCAAACTTTTGTTGCTGTTTTTCTTGAATTCTTCAATTAATCTTTTCTCCAGAGTTTTTTCGTCAACAGCTGGCTTAAAGTCAATGATGATTTTTATGCCCTTTTTGTTTCTGACATCTGCTAGATTTCTTGATAGATTAAGTATCGCAGGCCCAGAAACCCCAAAATGGGTAAAGAGTATTTCTCCAAATTCTTTTCCGATGATTTTTCCTTCTGAAATTGCCTTTACAGTGACGTTTTTCAGGGTGATTCCCTGCCACTGCTGAATCCATGTTTCTTTCAGATTTATTCCGCACAGAACAGGCACAGGTTTTATGATTGTATGTTCAAGTGCTCTTGCTATCCTGTAACCATCTCCTGTGGAACCTGTCTTTGGATAACTTTTTCCGCCTGTTGCAAGTATCACGCTTTTTGCAAGTATTTCACCCTTTTTCGAAATAACTTTGAAAGTGTCATCCTGCTGTTTTTCAACTTTTAACACCCTGTTGCGAAACCACAGTTGCACTCTGTGTTTTTCAAGCATATTTCTGAAAAATGCCACGATGTCTGCTGATGATTTTGTCGCAGGAAATACCCTGTGGCCACGCTCAATATCAAGTTCCATGCCATTTTCAGTAAAAAAGTTCATTAAATCAACATTTGAAAACTGTGCAAAGACATTTCTCAGAAAATCGCCATTGTGGTAATATTGAATAAATTCCTCTGCCGGAATGTCGCTGGTCACATTACATCTTCCAGCGCCTGCAATCAGAAGTTTCTGACCAATGTTTTTATTTCTATCAAGAAGCAAGACCTTTTTCCCTTCCATAGAAGCAGAAATGGCAGCCATAATTCCTGCAGGTCCTGCTCCGATAATCACCAGTTGATTTAACATTGTGATGGTTTGACGCTTAATGTCTGAAATGCCTGATCCCTGAAAATACCATTGAAATTCCCAGTTTGTCGCATGCCTGTATTACCTCTTTATCCTTGAGCGAGCCTCCTGGCTGAATAATGGCGCTTACTCCTGCCTTTGCTGCGATTTCAATACTGTCAGGAAAAGGGAAAAATGCGTCTGACGCCATGACCAAAGGCGAAACTTTTTCCTTGAAATTATCCTGCATCTTCATTACTGCCACCCTTGTGGAGTCATATCTTGACATCTGTCCGGCACCAACTCCAACAATTTGATTTGTTGTTCCAAGAACAATGGCATTTGACCTGACATACTTGCATATAATCATGGCAAATTTCAATGCTTCAAGTTCCTGGTCTGTGGGCTTTCTCTTTGTTTTTACTTCAAGTGTTTGCCAATTGGCTGTATCATATGTTTGAAGCAATATTCCACCAGGAGCGTTTTTTATTTCAAATTCACCAGCAGGAAGTTGCGGCATTTCAATCAATCTGAGATTTTCTTTTTGAGAAAGAATTTCAATTGCTTCTTTTGCAAATGAAGGCGCTATAATGACCTCAAAAAAAATATCCTTAATCAAGTCTGCTGTTTCTACATCAAGTTGTTTATTAATTCCAATAATTCCGCCAAAGGCACTCAGCGAATCTGTTTTCAGCGCTTTCTCAAATGCTTCCTTTATGCTTTTCCCTTTCGCAGCCCCACATGGGTTATTGTGCTTGATGATACAGCAGGATGGCTCCTCAAACTCACGCACTATTCGATAGGCGCTTTCCATATCAAGGATATTATTGAAAGAGAGTTGTTTTCCCTGTAGCTGTTTCCATTGAATCTGTTTGTCGGCATATCGATACCAGGATGCCTTTTGATGGGGATTTTCACCGTATCTGAGCTGGTCAATCTTTTTGTAATAAAAGCCAATGGTGTCTTTGAAAGAGACCTGGCTTTTTCTGTCAAAGTATCTGCTGATGAGCCAGTCATAATAACTTGTTGTGTGAAACACCTCTGCTGCGCATTTTTCTGATGTGCTTTCTGATATGCCACCAGTGCTTTCAATTTCCTGAATGATCACAGGATACATTGCTGGATTAACTACCACGCAGACAAATTTCCAGTTTTTTGCTGAAGCGCGTATCATTGAAGGACCGCCAATATCAATATTTTCTATCAGTTGTTCGTCAGTGGCATTTTCAGAAAAGAAAATCTTTTCAAAGGGATAAAGGTTAACCACCACCAGGTCAATCTGACTGATGTTATGTTTTGAGACCTGTTCAATGTGAGAAGGATTGTCTCTTTTATAAAGAATACCTCCATAGATTGCAGGATGCAGTGTTTTAACTCTGCCGTCGAGAATTTCTGGAAACCCTGTCAACTGCGAAATTTCTTTGACGGAAATTCCTGCTTCTTTCAATGTTTTTGCTGTCCCGCCAGTGGAAATAATCTCCACTGTGTTTTTCACCAGCACCTTTGCAAGGTCCACCAGTCCTGTTTTGTCAGAAACGCTTATCAATGCCCTTTTAACCTTAATCATGAAAATCTCCCTGTAAGAAGAAAAAAGTTAATCAAATGACCATTGTTCAACCAGATTTCCTGGAATTTCCTGAATAAACAATGATTTTCGGTAGGCAAAATTTCTCGGATCAGAAAGATAATAGGTGATGTAAAGATCTTCTTTTGCCCTGGTGATGCCTACATAAAAAATGCGACGTTCTTCTTCAATTCCTGAATAATCATTGGTTTGTAAATTGTGGGGGAAGTGATATGCGCACACTCCAATAATAAAAACAATTTTCCACTCAAGCCCTTTTGCCTGGTGAATTGTTGACAATATCAAAGGCGAAGTTTGACTGGTTTCTCCCCTGAAATGTTCCTGTAAACTTGTCTGGCTGATGAATTCTTCCACATTATTCCATGTGCTGGCAATTTCTTTCAAACTCTCGATGTCTGCGATACGTTGTTGAGAGTCAAGATAATTTGTTTCGAGGTAATCGCGATAGAAACTATCCATAATGATGTTAATCTTTTGCGAGATTTGCTCTGTATCCTTCATATTTTTGAAAATGTTTTTGACGATCTGCCAGCCCGATTGGGCAGTTGAAATTAGTTTTATATCGTCAGAAGAAATCACTTCGCCAATTGTTTTTTTCTCCTTGACCATATCAACAATTTTGTTTCTTGAAGATTTTCCAATACCCCTGATGAGATTGAGAACCCTCACCCATGATAACTCGTCTTTTGGATTGTGATAGACCCGGAAAAAGGCAATAATGTCTTTGATGTGAGCCATTTCAAAAAATCTTAACCCACCCCTGACCACATATGGAATTTTCAGTTTGTTTAACTCAATTTCAATTTCAGCAGATTGATATCTCGACCTGAAAAGAATACCAATGTCTGACGGTTTTACATTCTTCAGCAATTGCTGAATTCTCCTTATGACAAATAGACATTCTCCTTGTTTATCCTCACATTCCACCAGAACTGGTTTGACTCCTGAATTCTTAACGCTTTTCAATATCTTTGGAAACTGGTTTCTATTATGTGAAATGACGCTATTTGCGAGATTTAAAATTTCAGGAGTGCTTCGATAATTTGTCTGAAGATAGAAAAATTTTGTATCTGGATAAATCTTGGGAAATTCAAGGATGTTCTGGACAGTGGCTCCACGAAAACTGTAGATGCTTTGAGCATCATCACCCACAACCATAATGTTTCTATGGACTCGTGCCAGTTGATAGAGAATCAATGCCTGAAGTCTGTTTGTGTCCTGATATTCATCCACAAGTATGTAAAGTAATCTTCTGGATATTTTTTCTCCTGGGTCCTGCATGGAAAGAATTTTCAGCCAGAATGAAAGAAGGTCGTCATAGTCAACTACTCCAAGTTCTCTCTTTCTTCTGCTGTAAGCGTCGTGAAGGGATTCTAACCTGGAAATGATATGAGAAAAATGAGGATACCTTG
>DAONMJ010000053.1:0-5993 GCA_035392545.1 bacterium | reverse complement strand
GCGTCGTGAAGGGATTCTAACCTGGAAATGATATGAGAAAAATGAGGATACCTTGTCATTACCAGGTCTTTGATTGTTTCACATGTGTTTGCAGACAAACTGAAAAAGTCCTGAGCAACTTCTGGTGAAATTTCCTTATCAGGAAATAACTTTTTTGATACTTCTCTTAAAATTGAAAGAGCGTCTTCTCTGTCAATGATGATGTAATTAGGTGGCAACGGCGCATATCTGGCATATCTTCTTAGAAATACGTTTGCAACATGATGAAATGTGCCAGCAAGAATTCCTTCAGGCAGTGAACCAAAGTGATTTTCAATTCTTTTTACCATTTCTCTCGCTGCCTTATTTGTGAATGTCAAAAGGCAGATTCTTGAAGGGGGAATACCCTGTTCAATGAGGTATATGGCTCTATAGGTAAGAACCCTTGTTTTACCAGAACCTGCTCCTGCAAGAACAAGGCAGGGTCCTTCTGCTTCTTTTACAACCCGTTCCTGTTCAGAATTCAATAATTTCTCATATTCAACACGCACAGCTGAATCAATCTTTTCGTTGATTTTCAATGTACCTGCCTCACTGTAAGGTATAAAACTGCCATTCTCACCGCAATGCCATTGGTCACCTGCTGCAAGATGAGAGAATTTTCTTTTTCTGCGCTTTCTGTTGATATTTCAAGTCCCCTGTTCATTGGTCCAGGATGCATCAGGAAAAATTTGTTTTTTTCAAAGCTGAACTTTTTGTAATCAAAGCCAAAAAAGTTTCTGTATTCTGCCTGAGAAGGAAAAAAGTTTTCCTGTTGCCGTTCTTTCTGAATTCTTAAAAGATACACAATATCCACATTTTTCACTGCTTCTGCCACAGAATAACAAACTGAGACACCGATCTTTTCAATTCCGTGTGGAATCAAAGTGGGTGGTCCGCATACAATGACCTTTGCGCCTAATTTTGTGAAGCCCCATATGTTTGACCGTGCCACCCGGCTATGATAAATGTCGCCGATAATCGCAATTTTTAATCCTGAAATTTTGCCAAAGACCTCCTTTACTGTAAAAAGGTCAAGAAGCGCCTGAGTCGGGTGCTCATGACAACCATCTCCAGCATTAATTACAGCGGCTTTAACCGCTTTACTGATAACCAATGGTGCTCCAGATATAGAATGCCTCACGATAAAGCAATCAACCTTCATTGCTTCTATATTTCTTGCTGTATCCACTATTGTTTCTCCTTTGGAAACACTGGAGGTGCTGACCTCAAAACTTAATACATCTGCTGAAAGACGTTTTGCCGCCAGTTCAAACGATGTTTTTGTTCTTGTGCTTGGTTCAAAAAAAAGATTGACGACGGTTTTTCCCCTAAGAGCAGGGACCTTTTTTACTGCCCGGGTGCTGACTTCCTTAAAAGACCCCGCAGTATCAAGAATAAACTCTATTTCCTGTCGTGAAAGTTCTTCAAGTCCCAGCAAATCTTTTCTTTTCCAGTTCATTTTCTTTCTGTGATTACCACTTCTTCAGTTTTATCAACTTCTTTCAGTTTGACCTCAACAATTTGATTTTTTCCTACAATGAGTTTCATACCAAGATAGTCCGCCTGTATTGGAAGTTCTCTGCAGTTTGTTCTATCCACAAGAACAAAAAGTCTAATGACTTTTGGCCTGCCATAGTCAATAATCTGGTCAATTGCTGCTCTAATGGTTCTTCCTGTGTACAGGACATCGTCTACCAGAAGTATCTTGCGATTGTCAGGGTCAAACATAAGTTCAGAACCGGATACCACAGGATGGCTTCCAATAGCGCTGAAATCATCCCTGTAAAGGGTGATATCAAGAGAGCCACAATCAATGTTTTTTGATGTTTTTCGCTCAATTAGTTTTTTGATTCTTTCAGCGAGTATGGCACCACGTCTTTTTATCCCAACAACCGCTATGTCATTTCCCATGTCCTTGATGACCTGGCTTGAAAGTTTCTCAAGGATTTTCTTTATTTCATTTGCCGAAAGGATTCTACTTTCCATATACTTATTTTACCCCAAAACCATTAATTAAAAAACCATCGAAAGTTTGAAATTTCAATTTTGTGATAAAATTCATATATCCCTTTACTGAATAAGGAGGCATCATGACACATCGAGAAAAGTTGCTCAGATGCATAGAGATGAAAGGAGACGGCGAGATATTTTCAAGTGTTTCCATTGCATGGACTGTATGGGAAAAACACCTGGATTTTTTTCAGGAAAAAGTGAAAAAATGCCCGCATGTTTCGATTTCTGCGGGTAAGGACGAAACTCGTCGCGCAGGCAATAAAATCAGGGATAAATGGGGTTGTTTATGGATTTATCCCATGGATTATCTTGATGGTCAGGTTATTGAGCATCCTCTTGATGACTGGTCTAAACTGAAAAATTATACTCCGCCTGACCCTGAAAAATACACTGACTGGGAAAAGGTAAGAAAAGGTATCCAGGAGGCAAAAAGCAAAGGGTTTCTTGCATCAGGTGGTATTGACCATGGTTTCTTTTTTCTCCTCATCACATATATGAGGGGATACGAAAACGCAATGATTGACTTTGCTGAAGATAATAAAAACCTTTACCAGTTGATTGAGATGATTGAAAATTACTGGATGAAGGTAATTGAGAAATGGATAGACCTGGGCGTTGATTTCATTGGGTTTGGCGATGACCTGGGGCTTCAAAATTCACTTCCTATCAGTCCGAATGCCTGGAGAAAATATATCAAACCATCGTATAAAAAGTTTTTTTCTTTCTGTCGGGAAAACGGCGTTCATGCAGGTCTTCATTCAGATGGATGGATTGTTGCGATTATGGAAGATCTGATTGAATGCGGGCTCAGTTTATTGAATCCCCAGGATATTGTCAATGGCATTGACAATATCGAACGGATATTGAAGGCAAGAGTATGTATTGACCTTGACATAGATAGACAAAACATTACATATTTTGGCACACCACAGGATATTGAACAGCACATTTTTTATTGCGTGAAACGGCTTGGTTCTGAAAAAGGAGGACTTTTATTGAAATTTGGGGCATATCCTGGTACACCTGTTGAAAATATCGCTGCTGTGATTGAGGCATGTGAAAAATACCACGACTACTGGGTAAAAAAATGATAAGGAGATATATGAAAACAATGATTTTCTTGTTGATGGCTATCGCATCAATTCTTTATGGCCAGCAATTTACTGAACCCATTTTCAATATCCAGGCAATTGTTGAACAACCTCTTGACGCAAAAATATTAAGCAGTTCTGTCAGTGATGGGATTGTATTGCAGGAAGTGGAATTTACTTCAGAGATCTATCAGAATAATCCTGTAAGAATTTATGGAATTGTGGGATTTCCTGAAGGCGCAAAAAAAATTCCAGGGATACTCTGGTGTCAGCCAGGTATGGCTCCTGCAAACAGATATATGCCTGAAATGTTTGCTAAAAGGGGCTATGTCTGTATGTGTGTTACGCTTCCACATAAAATCTGGAATCCATGGGCTGCCTTTAATACAAAAAGCCCTTCAGACGCAAACCTCACACACTTTGCGATTGCACAGATGAGGGCGATTACATACCTTTGTTCAATGCCAGAACTGGATACTGAAAAAATTGGTGTTGGTGGTTCTTCGTATGGCGGTTTTTTTTCTACTCTTATCGCAGCAGCAGACCCGAGAATTAAATGCGGAATGTCATTTTTTTCAGGCGGAAATATGGCACTTGGTACACATCTTCCACAATTTACAAATCTTGAAACATTGCAGGACGTTGATGTATGGAACAGAACAATAGACCCTGCATTCAGGTTGAAATTTAGAAAAGTACCATTTTTATGGGCAGCTGCTTCAAATGATAACTGGTTTTACCTTCCATCAGTTGTGAAAACTTACCATGATTCAATTGGTGAAAAACGTCTTGCGATTGTTCCTTTATGGGAGCATGGATTTCCAGAAGAGGTGGATGAACAACTTTTTTCATGGTTTGATATTTACCTGAAGCAGACAAAGAAACCCTACAATAGTGTGTCATCGCTTACTGTGAAAAGAAACAAAAATACCTTGCAAGCAAGCTGGTCGTTTTCAGGAGACAATAAAATTAAGAAGGCAGAAATTGTTGTAAGTTATGGAAAGATAGAACCATGGAAATGGTGGATACATAGAGATTATGTGAGTTTTCCAGCAAAGATTCAGGGAAATCTCGTAACCGGTGAGATTTGTGTTGTTGACCCCAACATTGATATGCTTGTATTTGGCAATATTACTGACGAAAGTGGTGCGATTATTTCAACAGAACCTATACAGATAAAAGCAGTAGATTACGGCTTGAAAAAGGCAAATTGTACAACAAAATTTAATCTATTCCAGTGGAAATGTTTTGATGAAGAAACGAAAAAGAATTTTGCAAGGATGGGCTTTAACCGATTTGTTTTTGACCCTGATGTGAAAAAGGACAATTTTCAATCAATCAGACTTGATCCATATGGTTCTAAAAAAACCACTGAAATAAGTTTTAAACTTCATCATGTTCCACTGCACAGCCATAAATTGAAAATATGGTTGAAAGCAGAAAAACCAGTCGAAATGGTTATAACAGTGAAGGGAGTGGAACTACCTGATTCAAAATCTCAGATTGTGAAATTATTGAGAAAACAGGATACTGAGGTGAAGATTCCAGTGTATTGGCTGTCAGCAACCGTTGACAACAATTGGAAACTTCTTGAGCTTGATTGTCCATATCAGAATGAAGAGATTGAGGGCTATTATCTTTTTATTTCTGCGAAAGAACCTGTTGTATATTGGATTGATAGTATTGTGTTTGAGCCAGTTTGGAAGAAAAGTGGAAATGTTAGAAAAACTACCAAGTAATGATAAAAACTCCCTTTTTAATTCTATTCAGCAAAGGACGCTCTTACTTCATTTTCTCCCTTGATGGGGGAGGACAAGGATGGGGGTGAAATGGGAGCAGAAAAAACTAAAAGGAGTCAATATGAAGCAAATTAAATTCTTTGTTAATAGCTGGATTTTCGGCGATTGCGAAATTGAGAAAGTGTTTGAGAGGGTTTCAAAAATTGGTTATGATGGAGTGGAACTTGTGGGTGAGCCAGACATTTATGATGGCAAAGGTATTTTTAAACTTGCCACTGATTATGGATTGAAAATATGTTCAATCTGTGGAATGTTTCCAGGTCCTGAAAAGGATGATTTACGAGCGCTTGCCCATCCAGAAGTGAAAGAGAGAAAAAAAGCGATTGAATATATTAAACGTTGCGTTGACATGGCTGTTGTATTGAATGCCAAAAGTGTACTTGTGGTCCCGGGGCTGGTAGGAATGCCTGAATTTTTTGTTTCAAAAGAAATTGATTTTGAAACCACAGTGAATTCTATAGCAGAGGCAGCGCAATACGCAGAAAACAATAAAATTTATCTCACTATTGAACCAATTAACAGGTATGAAGTGGGATTGATTAACAGCATCAGTGAAGCAATGACAATGGCAAAAAAAATTAACAATCCTTTTGTCAAAATCATGGGAGATACATTTCATATGCAGATTGAAGAACCAGACGGTATCCCCCAAGCAATCAGACGCGCAGGGGGACAATGGTTATACCATATGCATGCAGCAGATAATACCAGGCAGGCACCAGGCAGAGGTACAATGGACTGGAGAAACATATTGAGAAGTTTGTATGACATTGATTATACTGGGGTTGTGTCTCTTGAACCCTTGCCAAAAGGTGCCTCGCCCTATGATGCAAGAAAAGGAAAAATTCCTGCTGAAATTCTGGATAAAGAACTTGCTTTTGCTCTTGAGTATCTCAAACTTCAGGAAAGTATTATTAGGGAGTACTTATGAACCAGCTGAAAAAACGGGTCTATCAGGCAAATATCCTTTTGCCAATGTATAACCTTGTGATAGGAACACAGGGTAATGTTAGCGGTATTGATAGAAAAAGAAATGTTGTTTACATCAAACCCAGTGGAGTTCCATATG
>DAONMJ010000052.1:0-11460 GCA_035392545.1 bacterium | reverse complement strand
AAAGCAGAAGATGACCTGTATGTTTACCAGAAACCAAAACAAGGAGAAACACCAGGGGTTGACATTTTTGCTCATATACAACCAGTGTATCGTCAGCCAAATTCAACCTATTCCCTCTTTGCAGGCAAGTATTCTTCAACTGGTGGAATGCCAGTGGATTCTGTTCAAAACGATGTTGAATGGCGTATAGGGCTACCCGAACCTGCTGAACTCAATCAGATGGATATATCTTTCGCAACCTCTTATGATGACAACAATTTATATGTTATTGCTTATGATGTCTTTGACCAGGGAGAAGGTGGAGAACTGGTACCCTACCCAGATGGCGGATATTTCTGGAGTGAGGGAAGCCCTTCTATTGTGAAAAGAGTGAACGTTTTCCTTTTCCCATGGATTATGCACGAAAAAGAAGAATTGCTTCCACCGTATTGCAGGCAGCAGGAATTGCCGCCTGATGAATAGGAGTGTGAAAAATGAAAATGGTAAAACTGGTGATGTTTTTTGTGGTAATTACGATACTTCTTGCCTCTACTGGTTTTTCAGCAACTGTATCTGTTCCTGATACAAAAGCAAGTCCTTCAAGCACTGTGCAGGTGCCACTTGAAATAGACAATGCGTCTGGAATTGCAGGATTTCAGATGACAATTGTATTCGACCAGGATGTTCTCACAGCGCAACAGGCACTCACAGGCACATTGACAGATGACTGGCTTCTTTTTTACAATGTTGAGACCCCTGGTGTAATAAGTATCGCTGGATTGAATCCAGGCCTTGATGAACTGCCAGAGATAGATGGTTCTCTGGTTTTCATTTCATTTTTTGTGGAAGGAGCAGTTGGAGAAACAACAAACATTACAATCACCCAGACTGGCTTTTACAATTCGCTTGCAGAAAATATTACTGTTTTCTGTCAATCAGGATTGTTCACTATTGATGTGAATCTTGGTGATATCAATGGTGATGACACGATAGACATTTCAGATGTCATTCTATGTTTGAGAATGGCAATTGAACTGCCTGTAAATGTGAATGCTCAAAACTATTCGTCGCCATATCCTTTGTGGCTGAAGAGCCGCGCAGATATGAACAGTGACACAGAAATCAATATTTCAGACGTCATTCTGATATTAAGAAAAGCCATAGGACTGGATTGATTTCCCCTGACATCAACACTGTATTTGATTTTTTTTCAATCAGGTGTTAAAACATATATGTGAACAGAAACAACGGATGCAAAAAAGGTATTGCGCTGATTGAGTTGATTATCTTCATTGTGATTTTCCTGATCATCGCAGGCATCAGTTTCCGTCTTGTCTATTCAGTCAATCAAAAAGCAAAAATCGTGAAAGCAAAATCAGAAATCACCCAGTTTGCCATTGCCCTTGAGAATATGAAAGATGACACAGGATATTATCCTGTGCGACTGGGAGCAATTTTTGATGAAAATCCGCCAGCAGGAATGGAAAGAAACTGGAATGGTCCCTATGCAACAAAAATGAATGATATGGTCAATGATGATACTCCTCTTGACCCGTGGGGAAACCCTTATTTTTATGAAATACCTCTTACTGATGTTCCACCTGTAACTTATATTCAAACCCCGGAAATTGGTAGATTTACAGGTGCACCAAGAACATATACTTACACATTTACTGCGCCTGCTGGACCTTCGTATTTAATTTTAACAAACTATGGTATTACGTCAGGCCAGATTACATTGAACGGCGTCGTGATTATTTCTACAAGCGAATTTCGCAACCATCCAAAACCCCAGATTATAACAAAAACTGTAACCCTACTTGCGGGTATCAATACGCTTTCGTGCTGGCTTGCCAGTACGCCATCTGATTATTACTATGTCTCTATCGGAAATCCTGCAACAAAGGCATATCTTCCAACATCTGATTTTTTTGTTATCGGTAGTTATGGCAGGGACAAAAAAAGCGGTGGAAAAAGTTTTGACAGGGACATTCTTTACAATTCAAAAAAATATCCAAACTTCCAGTGAGGCAAAAATGGTAAAATTCAGAAGGAAAAGATATCTTATCAACAAACCGGTTCAAATCGGATATTTCGGATTAACTGCGTGGTTCTTATGCCTGGGAATACTTCTTGTTGGAAGTATTACCTATTATTTCACACTCAATACCATTATCAGCCAAATTCAAATTGCATCTCCTGCATTTGACGCAGTTGAGACAGTGCAAAAAATCAATCTATTGCTTCAGAAAAAACTTGCTGGTGTGTTTGTGGCACTTGTCGTTGTTGCTGCAATTCTGGTGATTGTATACCTGCACAGGGTTGTTGGACCAGTGTTCAGAATAGAAAGAACCTTGCGCGAGGTGATTGAAGGAAAACCTTTTTATCCTATTAAACTCAGAAAAAAAGACAGTTTCAAATCACTTGCCGAAGCCATTAACACATTCGTTTTGATCTATGAAGAAAAAAATCAGAAAGCAAAAGAAATTCTGGATGAAAATCTGTCAGACACAGAAAAAATCCAGCAAATGAAGGAACTTTTTAAAGATTGACCCTTTCAGCATCAAGCCAGAGTTTTTCAAGATTATAAAATTCCCTGAACTCTGGCAGAAATATGTGAAGGACAAAATCGCCGTAATCAAGCAAAATCCAGTTTGTTTCAAATCCTTCAATTGAAAAAGGCGGGCTGTTGAACTTTTCAATTACTGCCTCTGCCATTGCCCTGATTTGAATGGTTGTTTCGCCCGAAGTTATGACAAGATAATCTGTAATCCAGGTAAGTTTTCTTACATCAAGTATTACGATATTTTCTGCCTTTTTTTCCTGAAGAATTGCCAGTAATTTTTTCAGTTTTTCTATAGGTTTTCTCCTTTTTACCTAATTATACCAGAATTACCAATCTTTCTCAACTTCTGCATCTTTGACAAAAAATTACCAGGGGGTAATATTTAAGGGTTCTGTTTTTATTAAAATGGGGAGAAACATGGCGGAATATTTTCTTGAAAAAGAAAGAAAGGTTCCTGTAAAAGGGAAATACGATGTTATTGTTTGTGGAGGCGGTCCCTCTGGGTTCATCTCTGCAATTGCTTCAGCGAGAGCCGGTGCAAAAACCTTACTGATTGAACGATATGGCTTTCTTGGAGGTACTGCAACAGCAGGAATGATAGTAGATTTTGGTTCAATTTATGATGGTAACCAGGTCATTGTCGGTGGCATTACCCATGAATTTTTACACATGCTTGAAAAATTTGGTGGTGCCTGGATGAGGGATGAAAAAACGCACAGTATGGTTTTTGACCCTGAAAGCATGATAATGGTTTCGCAGGAAATGGTCCTTGAATCAGGTTGTACAATTCTGTTTCATACCTGGATATGTGAACCCATAGTTGAAAACGGCGTGGTAAAAGGCGTGATTACTGAAAACAAATCAGGAAGGCAGGCATTTCTGGGCAAGGTAATTATAGAAACAACAGGGGATGGAGATATTGCCGCGAGGGCTGGTGCTCAATTTGAATTCGGGCATGGAAGTAAAGACATTCTTCAACCTGTAACACTTGAGGTTATTGTTGGAAATGTTGATGTAACAAAAATTTCTCTGGATGCTTTTAAGAAGATAAAAACATGGATTGCTGAGGCAAAACAAAACAATGAGTGGATAATTCCCACTGAAAGGTTTTTTTCCTGGGGAAGGGTAATAAAGCGAGGCGAGCCAGCAAACCCAAAGAGTTCATTCTTCTTTTTTAATGCAACAAACGTCCTGAATATTAATGGTTGTGATGTTGAAGACCTTACAAGGGCTGAAATAGAATCAAGAAGGCAGGTTGACTGTTTGATACGTTTTCTTCGCAAATATGTTCCTGGATTTGAAAATTGTTATCCTGACAGAACTGCTGCACAGGTTGGAATTCGGGAGACGCGTCGTATCATCGGGGACTATATTTTAAAAAGGGAAGATGTACTGTCAGGAAGGCATTTTGACGATGGAGTGGTGCCAAGTTGTAATTCAATAGATGTTCATGACACGGAGGGAAAAGATTTCAAGCATGAATTTCTGAATCCAGATGCTCATTATGAAATTCCATACAGATGTTTTCTTCCAAAAGGACTTGATGGGATCCTTACTGGTGGCAGGTGCATTTCTGCTGATTATCGGGCACTGGGTTCAACAAGGGTAATGGTAGTTTGTATGCCAATTGGAGAAGCAATTGGAATTGCTGCATCTATCGCAGTAAAAGAAAACTGTACACCAAGAGAAATTCCTGTCCAGAAATTACGCTCTGCCCTTCGAAATGCAGGAATGAGTTTATAAAATGTTGCAATTGTGCCAGATGTGTTGAAGAATGGAATGTGATACACAATAGTATCATTGAAAACACCGCGATTAAAAATTCTGGCGTAACCTGTCTTTATAGCCCTGGTTGCAGGAAAAAGGGGTTAAATCGGGATTGAAGAATAAAAGTTTTCACTGTATTACAATGTTTTTAAATTGCACTCTATCAATTTATAGGGTTTGATTTTAAAAGGATACATAGCATTCATTATCGATAAAAAGGCGTCTCACCCTACAACCATTGACGTTCTTGATTTTCCCGGGATTGCACCGTATCAATCCGTCAGCGCTGGCATGCAACAATAATGTAGATGCCCTTCAATAATCATTCAACATCACAAAAACTATTCAATTATTCTCAGGTATTGCACACAAATCAGTCACTTTAAAAAATTTGCATTTTGCTTCCCATCCTGTTAGAATAGAAACTGAAAAATACACGGATTCTATCGTGTTCATTTGTACATTCACCCTGAAGCGAGATATATATGAGCAAAATTAAACTTGGCCTTATAGGTGTGGGCTGGATTGGAAGCGAACACGGACGCAATATCCTGGCAAATAAAAAAGCAGAACTGGTAGGAGTGGCAGACCCTGATAGCAAAAAAATTGCAATCTTTTTCAAAAACCAGAATTATGAATGCCAGCATTACAGCGATTATCGCGATTTGCTGGACGCAGAGGTTGATGCGGTGGTGATTGCCTCCCCGAACAATATGCATGCCACAATGTGCATTGATGCTGCAAAAAAAGGCAAACACATCTATTGTGAAAAACCCATGGCTATTACGCTGGATGATTGCCGTCGTGTCCGCGACGCTGTCACCAAATACAGAGTTAAATATCTTATCGGCTATCACCGCCGTCTGAATCCGCTCTATCAATTTGTCAGGAACCTTTTGAACGACGGAAAACTGGGAAACCCCTTTCTGATTGAATCCGACTATATTCACCATATTCCTGGTGATTGGGATATATGGAATTGGGCAGGCAAAGCAGAACTCGCTGGAAGTTTATTCCATGCCGGCAGTGGTCACAATGTTGACCTTATCCGTTATTTCTGCGGTGAAATCAAAAGCGTTACCTGTTTTAAGGATATTTTTCTGCCACGCACCAATCAACTGGAAACAGAAGATACAGCAATCGCCGTCTTTCTTTTCAGAAATGGCGCGATAGGCAAGGTTCATTTCTGTGTGGGTCCTATTGTTCCCTTCACCTTCAGTTTCAAACTTTATGGAACAAAAGGTACAGTGATAAACAACAAAGTCTGGCTCGACAACATCCCGTTGTTCTATGAACCAGGCCATGAGAACGATTGCCTGACACTGCCAGCCAGCTGGATTCCTGACAATGTGCAGGGCAGTATCAGTGAACCGTGGAATAAACTCATGGACCATTTCATTGACATGCTAACTGACGATGTTCCCTGTGTGAACGATGTCGAAAGTGCTTTCAGAACCAGTGCGGCCTGTTTTGCTGCAATGAAAGCCGCAGAACAAAAAACAGTGGTGGATGTGACATCATTAGAATAAATGAAAAGGTGGTGTCAAAAAGGAATAAAAGAAGGATGAACGGAAAGGGAACAAACTGGCTCGCTCAAAGTGCTTCGGCAGGTGTTCCTTTCCTTTTTTGACAGAACCAATCAAAATAAAGGGAGAAACGATATGAAACATGACTTTCATAAAATCGACTTAAAATTCGGCGCCAGAGAGTTGCGTCAACTTGGAGAACGTGAACTCTATTATCTCCGTCAGGTTATGGAGGGAGAAACTTTAAGCAACTACATCAGCCCTGATAGTATGACACGTCGTTTTGAGGAAGCATTCGCAAAAAAGATTGGCGCCAGAAAAGCCATGGCGAAAAACAGTGCCATGTCTGGTTTATGTGAAGCAGTCAGCGTATCTGGCGCAGGTCCTGGTTATGAAGTTATCTGCGATCCAATTGTGCATTTTGGCGGCCTGGCAGCAATTTATTTTAATGCGGTACCACGTTTTGCTGATGTGAAAAGAGATACTTATAATATGGACCCTGATTCATTACTGGCAAACATTACACCTCTCACAAAAGCGGTCATTGTTACACATTTGTGGGGACAAAGTGCAGAAATTGATACCATCGCTCAAATATGCCGTGAGAAAGGTATATTTTTAATAGAGGATTGCGCCCACGCAATCGGCGCCACGTGGAACGGACAACATGTTGGCACTTTTGGGGACCTGGGCGTATTCAGTTTTCAGGAATTCAAACAGCTCTCAACAGGCGACGGCGGTATGACAGTCACAAATAATGAAGAGTTGTTTGACCGTATGCGCAATGCATGGTGGTTCTCCGGCGAATCTCCAAAATTCATGTATCTTAACTTCAGAATGAACGAGGTTACCGCAGCTGTTGGTCTTGCCCAGCTTGAAAAAGTGGACAGGATTATTGAAGGTACCTATAACAAAACACTCGCAATACTGAATAAAGCCATTGAAGGTTGTTCATGGCTAAAACCCCGGGCCGTACCGAAACAAGCTCATATGGGTGGCTACTGGTGGGCATTTACATGGGAAGGCGATAAACAGGGACTATCTTATGATAAATTCAAACAATTAAACGACGAGTTAGAAATTGGATTACGCTTCGGCTTCAATCAGTATCCCGCTTATGAGTTTCCATTTTTCCGTCAATCAACTGCCTACAGAAGCCATCCGGATTGTCCTGTACGCTGCCCGTTTTACACAGCCAGAAGTAACTATCGCTACACATGGGATTTAACACCGGTATGCGCCGATTTGATGCCCCGTCTCATTACCGTTAATCTAATTTTCCTATCAGTGCCTGCGGCTGAAGAAATGGCGGAACGGATTAGAACGGCTATTAAAAAAATGAATGGTTGAACTATTCAAAATTTCAAGGAGAAAACATGAACATCCTGATTTTTGGTGCACATCCAGACGATATTGAAATACTGTGCGGTGGTACGTCGGCTAAATTTAAACGTCTGGGACACAAAGTGACACACTGTGTTCTAACTGACGGACAGGTCTCATCACGACGAATTCCAAATCAGGAGCTGGTGCAGATACGAAAAAATGAAGCAAAGGCAGCAGCAGACGTTATTGGTGTTGACCTGGTGATGTGCGGTATAAAAGACGAAATGCTGTTTGATGATGAAGACACCCGATTGAAGGTGCTTGATGTGATTTTAACTGTGCGCCCAGATGTTATTATCACCATGAGTGATAAAGATTACGCCTCAGATCATAAAGCAACGTACAATCTTGTCATTGCTGTAATTCCTATGTCAGTTGTTAAAAATTGCTATTCTCAAAAACCTTGTCTGGATAAGCATCCCGTTGTCTACATGATGGATACAATATACGGGATTGATTTCCTTCCCACAGAGTATGTTGATATATCAGAGGATTTTGACACCAAATTAAAGGCGTTGCGTTGCCATGAGAGTCAAATTGAAATTGGAAAAGAATTGGGTTGCGATTACGAAGAACAGGTTAAGGTTGTTTCCCGTTTCCGCGGTCTGCAGGCAGGCGTGCGTTATGCTGAGGGATTTCAGAAATTGAACAACTGGTATTCTGGTGTTACAACCCGCTATTTGCCCTGACCAAGCGTTGCAGAACGATACTGCGTTTGCTGGTAATTACCTTGGACTGCCGGGTCAGGTCCTGCAAAATCACACTACCCTTCAAAATACAGGAATTGGTTTGTGAAATTTCAGGAAGCATTCTATAATGATTGTCATGGAAGAACCATTCATTACAAAAGAAAAACTTGTCTCTAACCTGAAAAACATCGGCGTTGAAGAAGGAGATGTCCTTTTTATTCATTCTTCGTTCAAAAGTATTGGAAAGGTAGAAGGTGGTGCCCAGACAGTGATTGATGCTCTGAAAGAATCTGTTGGAGAAAAAGGCACAATATTGATGCCAGTATTCAATCTCGTGAAGGACAGACCTGGTACATGGAATGTAACAACAACCCCATCTACAACAGGGTATCTTACAGAATATTTCAGAACTCTGCCAGGCACTGTTCGTTCAGACCACTATAGTCATTCAGTCGCTGCATGGGGTGCGCATGCATATGAGTTTGTTTCAGGCCATCGAGGCGCAAAAGGTATGATTTCTCCATGGGACCATGAACAATTTGGATGCACCTATGGATACGAAAGTCCTTTTATGAAGCTCTACTGCCACACTAAAAGCAAAATCCTGATGCTCGGTGTTGACTACCATTCATCAACCTTCTGTCATCTTGTTGAAGTAATTTTCTGGAATGAAAGATTATTGACAGACCAAAAAGCTTCCTATGTCTGGATTAACAGGGAAAAACTCGGACAATATTTTGATTCGCTGGGTAAACTTACTCGTTCATTTATCGGGCAGGCTGACTCAAGACTTTTCAAAATAAGAGATTTTGTTGATACACTGTGTCGTGAAGTAAGAAAGCATACTGACAAATACGTTTCAATGCTTATCAACATGAAGCAATCTATCAGCACAGGAGAAGCCATGAAAATAAAAATCATAAAAAAGAGAATCATCAGCAAAGACAACAGTTACCACGGATGGCCAAGTTTATGCAAAAGAAAAAATGGACAACTGCTTGTTGTAGCCAGTGGTGGAAGGCAAGCCCATGTCTGTCCATTCGGAAAAATATACCTCTACAGAAGTGATGACAATGGAAATACATGGTCAGGTCCAGAAGTCCTTTATAATAGTCCGCTTGATGATAGAGACCCCGGTATTCTTGAGACGGATAACAACACCCTGCTTGTAAGCTGGTTCACATCATTGACCTGGATGAATTATTTATACAGGGCTGAGATTGGCATAATCAAATGGTTACCAGAAGACACGTGTAAAAAATGGCGCGAAATTCGGGATAAACTTTTGGAAGATGAGATAAATACTGGCAGAGAACTGGATACATGGATGATCAGGTCAGAAGATGGCGGGAAAACGTGGTCAGAAAGAATAAAAATACCTGTCCATTGTCCCCATGGTCCAGTGCAATTGAAAGATGGTCGACTTCTGTTTGCTGGAAGACAATCGCTTCCACCAGAAAAACGTTCTCTTTATGGGGCATCATTTATTGGTATTGACAGGGAAAACTCAGACATTGCAGTTGCAGAATCAAACGATGATGGAAAAAACTGGAAAATAACAGGAGTTCTGCCAGTCTTACCACCTGTACCACCTGATAATTTTTGTGAGCCTCACCTGGTTGAAACGACATCAGGAACACTGATTATGCATATCAGAAATCAATGTCCATCTGTTTTCCCCGGAGAGATACTTCAATCTGAATCTGAAGATGGTGGGAAAACATGGAGCGTTCCGCATCCTATAGGATTAAAGGGATTGCCTGCTCACTTACTTTGTCTTCACAATGGCTGGATTTTAACAACATATGGATACAGGAAAAACCCCTTTGGAATACGGGCAAGTGTCAGCAAGGATGAAGGAAAAACATGGTCAGAACCAATTGTGATCAGCGATGATGGGTATAACAGCGACCTTGGTTATCCTTCTTCAGTGCAAATAGATGATGGGAGTATCATCACTGTGTGGTACGAGGTGTTAAAGGACAATCCATTTGCAGTATTGAAAATGGCTCACTGGGTATTTATTTAAAATCAAAAGGAGGAAATCGTGCTTAATCCTGGCAAAAATGCTTTGCTTGCGCTTGATACGATTTATAAAAAACCAGCAAAGGGCATTCCGAGCTGGGTCATTCATCCTATGGAACACTCTGTCATAGATTATCTTGCTGGCGAAGAACCAGGTACTTATGTTAAAAATCCCCGTCAAACTTATCTGAAAATGCAAAAAAACGTAGGAACATGTATGATTGACCAGTATATCCCTGAAAACCCTTTATCAATTGGATCAAGAGGTTACGAAAAAAAGACAGAAACTCCGACAACAGGAGCAAAGGAAATTATTTGTGATGGGATAAAAATTGATTCGCCAGAGGCAGTGGTTGAACACATGGAAAAAGTTGTGTCGCCAAAAGTCAAACACAATATTGAAACATGGTCAGAAGATTTACTTGTTCAAGTTGCTGAAAAAATAATAAATAATGAACAGGAAATTCAAAAAGAGTTTGGTCCTGATATATTAAAAGTTCCGTATGGAGTTGCGACATTTCCAGGTTTTGCATACGGGTACTATGGTTACGAAAATTATTTCATGGCGTATGCTTTATATCCTGAAGTAATGGAAAAATGGTTCAGTTTGCGTGCTGATTACTGCCAGTTATACAACAAGGCAGTTGCCCTTGCCTATGAAAAGGCAAACTTACCTCCCCTGTTGCGACTTGACCATGATATGGCAGGAGAAAAGGGTACACTGGTTAATATCAGGTCCATTGATAAAATCTGGTTTCCACATTTTTACCACTCAGTCAAAGAACTGGCTGACAAAATCACTTTGATCTGGCATTGTGATGGAAATCTGATGGAAATGGTCCCAAGGTTAATAGAATGTGGCATCAAAGGATTTCAGGGTTTCCAGTATGAATGCGGAATGGATTATGAAAAAATATGCAAAATGAAAACAAGAGATGGAGAAGACCTTTTTATTATTGCTGGTGTCTCTGTCACAAGGACATTACCATCTGGCACCACTGAAGATGTAAAGAAAGAAATGAAATGGTTGGTGGAACATGGGCCCAAAACAGGACTATTTCTCGGTGGTTCAAGTTCAATTCCTCCAATGACACCACTGAAAAATATCCTGGCTCTTGTTGAAGGTTTTCAGTATTATCGCGAACATGGCCGCAACAGTTCATGAAACAATGTTATTTCTGGGTATAACCACCGTCCATTAAAATGTTTGCGCCAGTGATATAAGAAGATGCATCAGAGGCAAGAAACACAACGACTCCTTTGATATCTTCGTCATTTGCCATCCTTCCGAGAAATGTCCGTTTGTTGTATCGTTCCACAAACAGCTCTGCCTGGTCTGCATACAGTCCACCAGGAGAAATACAATTCACGCGAATATTATACGGACCAAATTTTGAAGCAAGGTATCTTGTCAGAGAAATAAGCCCGGCTCTGTGGAAAAAATAATCAGGTGGTGCATCCATATCAGTTCCTTCATAAAGAGTGAAATCTGGCCCAACAACGCCCTGCATGGAAGAGATGT
>DAONMJ010000051.1:0-11741 GCA_035392545.1 bacterium | reverse complement strand
ATGTTGATATTACCAAAGAAATTCGCCTTGCAATGAGAAGACCTGATCCATGCAGGTATCAGACAAGACCACTGGGACTGCCGAGCGGAATTCATATTTATGGCATTACGTTTGAGCGAGCGCCAATGAAAATGGAACTTTACACTGATGAAGCAGGTCATGTTTTTAATGAACCACAGATACCACAGTTTAACGTTGTATTGACCAAAATGACACCTATCAGGCAATGTGACATTGAAGCAAAAGCCGTAGATTACTACGGGAATGTGACTGCTGTTACAATTTCTGATATCAAGATTCCAAATTTCGGGTCAAAAGTAATACCATTGAAATTACAGGTTCAAAAAAGAGGTTATTATGACCTTTCTGTTACGCTGAAAGTGAACAAACAGCCGATTTTTACAAGATATACGAGTTTTGCTTTATTACCACCTGACGATAGAAAATACCGTCATGAATCTCCGTTCGGAACCTGGGATTTTTGTGGAGGGCATTTTACAAGCGATGATCCTGATGTTGTAGGACCTCTCTATGTGAAAGCTGGTTTGAGATACGGAATGTTTGGGTTTTCTGACGAAGCAAGGAAAAAATATGGTGTTATTAAAGGAAATGATATGAAACTGGATCCAAAAGGGATAGAGGCGCTGGCTGAGAAAATAAAAACTGATACATCCTTAAAACCACCCGAGAGATTGATGATTTTCCATGAAAATGCAATATCTGGTGAGCATATCACGAGAGTTCCAGATGTTTTTACTGGAAGGAAGTACGTCTTGAGCGAGGCAGAACAGAAGAAATTCAAGGAAATGTGGGATATTGCAGAACAAACAGCAAAGGCAATCAGGAAATATTTTCCGAAGACAGAAATTTATTTTGGAAATGGCGCTCCGCAGTTGCTTGAAGAGTTTTGTAGAAATAAATTTCCTGCTGAACTTCTGGGGTCAAGGGGCAATGAAGCAGGTAATTTTATGAGGATGCCAGAGACACAGCCGCCTGATTTTATTGCCAACAATGCTGGATTGTGGATGGATAGAATGATTCTTGATTACTACGGTTACAAAAATACTCCATTGAGGCAATGCTATGAAATGTGTTATCCAAATACAAATCCAGGTAACCTTTCTCCACAAACCCAGGCAAAATATCTGATCAGGCACATGATGCATTCACTTGCATGGCGTATTCCGATAATCAGAGCCGGAATTATTACAGATGTTGGCAATTCTTATTATTTCAGCAATTGGGGGGCATCCGGGCTTTGTTATGGACTTCCTGACATCAGACCAAAACCTGCCTATGTTGCTATTGCGACCATGACACGGGCTCTTGACGGTGCATCTTTTAAGCGGGCAATCCCGACGAATTCCAGTGTTGTATATGGACTTGAGTTTGGTAAAAAAGACGGCAGGTATGTCAATTGTTTATGGACTATCAGAGGAACAAGAGATATTGAAATTGTGTATAAAAACAAACCCAGGGCGATTTTGACTGACATGATGGGTAACGAAGTGGGGCTTGAACCAGAAGGAAAATCTGTTTTTGTGAGTATCTCATCAGAACCTGTTTTTATTACTGTTAATCAGATAGTTGAGAAAATTGTTGCAGGCAACGCGTATATGGAGAAAAGACCGGTATCTTCTTTTATTATCTCTGGTTTGAATAACCTCAATGACTGGATTATTGAAAAGGAAAGAAACAGGGAACTTGAGATTTATAACTTTAACTGTCCAAGAAGAAAGGGCAATTTTGAATTCAAAATTGTGGATGCTTTTGAGGGTGAAACCAATGTATTACAAATAAAGCCAAAATTGCCGGTTGAGGGGTCAGAATATCTACCGATGTATGAAGTTCTTGCTCACAAAACGGGTATTGAAATACCCGGAGTTCCCACAAAAATTGGTTTGGTGGTCAATGGAAATGGAGGATGGGGAAGAGTGATTTTTGAACTTGAGGATGCGTCTGGTCAGAGGTGGATATCTATTGGAGCAGAGCAGAAAGGCGAACCAACGAGATGGATGGCTGACTGGTTCAAGCCAGAGGAATTTGCGCAATTGAAAAGTGCAAATCTTTGCGATTGGAATACAGACGATGCCTGGCAGAGAAGTTATATCAATTTTGAAGGGTGGAAATATCTTGAATTTCCACTGCCTGGTAATTACCCTGGAGAAGGTTATCACTGGCCATATAGCAGTCAATGGAGATATACTGGGGATGGTATTGTGAAATATCCTTTGAAATTTAAAAAACTTATTATCACGATTCCAGAAAAGATTCTATACCTGACAGAATATAAGCCAGTGCAGAGACAGGAAATTTATATCAAGGATTTGATGGTGACATATCAACCGCCAGAAATGGCTTTCAAAGCAGAGTGACTATGAAGCACGCAATTATTTTTACGATGCTGTGTTTTTGTTTGTTGTTGACCGGTTCATTGAACGCAGAAAAAGTGAAGATAGGATTGGAAGTTTTACAGGAAAAAAACTTTGATATATTGAGAGGTAAAAAAGTGGGTATTATTACAAATCAAACAGGTGTTGATTCTAATTTTAATTCTGTTGTAGACATATTGAAGAATGCAAAAGATGTGACAGTTGTTTGTGTATTTTCTCCTGAACACGGATTCTTCGGCGGTGTTCAGGGAAATGTTAATGATATTACTGACCCGAAGACCGGTGTACCTGTGTTCAGTTTATATGGCTCAACGAGAACAATTCCTGAAGATAAATTAAAAAATATTGATGTGATTGTGTATGACATTCAGGATATTGGTTCACGGTCTTATACCTATATCAGCACAATGAAATTGGCGATGGAGCAGGCAGCAAAATGTAATAAGGAATTTGTTGTGCTGGATAGACCAAATCCGATAAACGGACTCATTGTGGATGGACCTGTGCTTGACACAAAATTCAGGTCTTTTATCGGAATAGCAGAAATTCCTTACGTTCATGGAATGACAACAGGAGAACTGGCATTATTTTTTAATTCAGAACTTGGAATTAACTGTAATTTGACAGTGGTTCCTATGAAAAACTGGAAAAGGGATATGTCATGGCAGGATACTTTGCTCCCCTGGATTCCAACTTCTCCACATATTCCAGAACCAGATACTCCATACTTTTATCCCATTACTGGTGTAATTGGAGAATTATCCCTGGTAAGTGTGGGGGTAGGATATACGCTTCCTTTCAAGATTATTGGTGCGCCCTGGATTGATGCAGAACAATTTACAACTGAATTAAACAGTAAAAAGATAGAAGGTGTCTATTTTCATCCATTTTATTTTAAACCATATTATGTTATATTTAAGGACCAGTTCTGTCAGGGTGCAAGGATTGTTATCACTGATAAGAACAAAGTGAAACCTTTTTTGACTGCAATTATGATTATGGAAGTATTGAAAACGCTGTATCCTGATAAATTTAATTTTTCTAGACCGGATATAAAAAATCGTATTCCTACATTTGATAATGCCTGTGGTACAGATATGATAAGAAAAAAACTTGAATCTGGAAAAAATTACTTAGATATTGAAAAATGGTATGCTGATGGTCTGAACACTTTCTGTGAAAAAAGAAAAAAATACCTTTTATATTAAAACACTATCCTGTCAACAGTATTTTAACAATTGATGATTAATAATTTGAAAAAGAATAATCTGTGGATATATTTTTTCCCGGCATTGATGGATTTATCTGTGGCTGCTGTACTTCTTTTTTCTGCCATCAGGGCAGTGGAAATTGGCATAAAACCAGTTGTTCTTGGCACCCTTGGTTCAGTATGGGGGATAACATATTTCTTTTCAAGTCTGGCGTTAAGTAAATTCATCAGCAAGCAGAATGCTTCTTCCTTTATGATTGCGTCCTGCACAGGTTTCATGTTCATTGGATTGTTTTTCTATACCTGCAACAGTATCCTACCGCTTTTTATCCTTCTTTTTGCTGGTGGGCTTGTTTCAGCATTTTTCTTTGTTGGTTTCCAACTTTTTATGGGAGATAACACAGGATTTGCCCATTACAGAACTGCTGCTCTGTATACACTATCCTGGAGCAGTGGAATGGCATTCGGCTCACTCGTTGAGGGTTTTTTTATCGGTTCAGGTACATTTTATGCGCAACTGCCAGTTTTGATTTCTTCCCTGTTAATTATCTTTGGAATTATTATCTCGCGAAACACAGGACGCAATATTCGTTCTTCTGTTTCAAAACCGGATACAGTTTCGCAATACTCAGAAAATTTTATCAGGTTTTATACAAAAATTGCATGGATTGAAATCTTTACAGTAACTTTTGTAACCACAGGTGTCAGGTATCTATTGCCGAAACTGACAATTTCATTTTTTGATTTTACCCAGTCAATGGCGGGAACTGTAGTTTTTGTGTTTTTTATTTTTCAAGCCATGGCTGGCTTTCTTTCATCCTTTTATGAAAAATTGAGGTATCATCTTCTGTTCCATAATTTTATCAAATACATCGGAATCATTTCTCTGTTTATCCCAATCATTATTCCAAATTCTTTTGGAATTTTTTTATTTGCCGGACTATTTGGTATATATGCAGGACACGCGTTTTATGCTGCTGTTTTCTATGCAATAAACGACGAAAAAAGAAGTGGATTTAATGTTGGGATTAATGAAGCACTTGTTGGAGTCGCTTCTGTGTGCGGTCCGTTCATTTCAGGCCTTATGCTGAACGCTGGAATAAAGCATTTTTTAATTTTTCCATGCGTGGTTCTTATTGTTTGTATTTTTATCGAAGGCAGATTATTAAAAAATTTCAGGCGGAATGAATGCCCTTCAAAAGGTTTGTAATTTTTTCTTTAATGATGTCCCTGCATTTTCTGAATTCAGTCAAAATTTCTTCTTCGCTGCCAGTGGCATCGGCAGGGTCCTTAATATCCCAGTGTAATCTTGCTGCTTTGCCTGGAAAAACAGGACAATTTTGTTTTGCGTTTTCACATAAGGTTATGATAAAGTCAAATTGCTGACCCATGAATTGTTCAATGCTTTTTGACTGTTGTTTTGATATGTCTATACCAATTTCAGCCATTACTTTGATGGCATATGGATTTACGGTTGATGGATTCAGTCCTGCGCTGAATGCTTGAATTTTTCCCTGACCATAATGATTTATCATTCCCTCTGCCATCTGGCTCCTACAAGAGTTTCCAGTGCAAAGAAATAAAATTGTTTTCATTGTGTTGTAATGATAAGATAAAAAGCGCAAATAACCAAAAGCACACCACATATTTTCCTGATGATACTGATTCCTTTAGATTTTTCTCCCCAGTTCAGATATTTCTGGACGCTTTCAATGAATGTTCCTGCAAACACAATGACCGAACAATGTCCTATTGCGTATGAAAGAAGTAATCCTGCAGCGTATAAAAAATTTGTTGAGGCAACTTTGAATGCCACTGCAAGCATCGGTGCCATGTAGGCAAATGTGCAGGGTCCGAGTGTAATGCCAAAGACAAAGCCAAGAATAAAGGCAGCAAACATACCCTTTTTTTTCGTACCTGGTTTCGAAGAAAATGAAAGAAAAGGAATATTGATGATTTCAAGCAGATAAAGTCCAATGATTATAAAAATTGCTGAGACAATATAATTTCCAGCAGGTCCGATATTTCCAGCCATTTTTCCCAGTGCTGCAGTGATAATGCCGATAAGTGTAATTGTTAGCAGTATCCCGAATGCAAAAATGAATGATAAATAAAATGCGGTTTTTGTTGATATTTTTCCCTGACTGCTGATAAATCCTATGATAAGAGGAATGCTTGCAAGATGGCAGGGGCTCAAAAGGATACTGAGAATTCCCCATACAAAAGAAGCGGCAATTGCAACTGTTGGGGAACCCTGGATTGCATGCGAAAGTGTTTCAAATAATTGATACATTTTTATTATTCGAACCTGTATCCCAGTTCATTCCATTTATCCAGAATATCCTGTTTAGACATGAAACCTTCGTGTCTGTACAATTCATTTCCTTTTTCATCAGTGAATATCTGTGTTGGTATTACCCTGATTCTGTATCTATCTCCTTCTTCTGGATTTTTCCATACGTCAATGAATTTAACCTCGAGTTTTCCTTCATACTGATTTTTTAGTTCTTCTAAGACCGGAGCCATCATTTTACATGGGATACATTTGTCGGCACCCAGGTCAATAAGCTTGGGCAGACCACCTTTTTTTTCGTTCGTATTTTTTTCTGGTTGTTTGATTTTTGTTTTTGATTGGGTGTTTTTTGTTTCTTCTGGTTGAATTTTACTTGTTTCTATGGGTTGTATGTTATTCTGTTTACTAACAGCAACTTCTTGATGGTACCTTGCTTCTGTTTTTCTGTTAGCAATAACCATTGTTACTGCTGCTATACATATAAATGTAATGAGGATAATTTTTGGAATGTTTAATCTTTTATTTTTCAACGGTTACTCCTTGTTTTTATTTTCTGTATCACAACTACAGCACGAATTGTTTATTTGTTGAGGGCCCTGTTGGTCAGAATCGCACTTTTGTACAGTATCCTGTTTCTTGATTAATTCACATATCTTATTGATATTTTCTTCACTTGCCGGAGATTTGCCTTTCATAAATCCCAGTTCTTTAAGTGAGATACTGATGGGTTGATAACCAGTGTGGGCTAATGCTTTTGATGCGCATGAAGCAGGGCAACCATCAATTGCAACTACTTCTTCTGCTGCTTTTGTATTCTCAAGAAAGTTTTCTATATGGGCAGCGACGCCTGCCAGACAATAAATTTTACCCCAGCCATCTTTTGTTAATTTTCTTGCAACCCTATCAGTAAGTTCTCCGACATCAGAACCGCCAGCACATGGAAAAAGCAATCTTGCAGGACCTTTGCAACAACAGTTTTCTGCCATTTTTTCCTCCTTATTTTATTAAAGCAATTTTTTTATTTCCTCTACTGATGGTACTCGACCTGAAACCTTGATTTCTCCATCGACTGCAAGGGCAGGAGTCATCATTACACCAAAATTCATAATCTCATTGATATCTGTAATTTTTTCTATTTCGTATTCAATTCCGAGTTCCTTTGCAGCCATTTCAGCATTTTCGGTAAGTTTTTTGCATTTCGGGCAACCTATGCCCAGAATCTGAATTTTTTTCATTGCTTCCCCCTTTTTTGTTATTTGACGATATTTCCGAAAACAATGCCGCAAAATGTTGAAATTATGACAACTATGAAGACATAAACAACAGTTTTTTTAGTACCCATGACATTTTTCAGTACCAGCATGCTTGGTAAACTCAATGCAGGTCCTGCAAGAAGCAAAGCAAGGGCAGGACCTTTTCCCATTCCAGAACCAATAAGTCCCTGTAAAATTGGAACCTCTGTTAAGGTTGCAAAATACATGAATGCTCCAACAATCGAGGCAAAGAAATTGGCTGACAAAGAATTTCCGCCAACAAGTCCTGACACAAATTTTGAAGGAATAATTCCTTCATAACCTGGTCTGCCAAGCAAAAATCCTGCAATAAAGACCCCGATCAGTAGCAATGGAGTAATTTGTTTTGCAAATACCCATGTTGCTCCTGTCCAGTTTTGAATCTCGTCTCCATCATACCAGAATTTTAATACAAAAAATAAACCCAGAAGAGAAAAAGCGCTCAGGAGCCATTTTATCTGAAATACATTTGCCCACAGTCCAGCAACACCTGCTTTTGGTTCTGCCCAATTTGCAAATACCAGGAATGCTATCATGAAAGCAAACTGGAGAACTATCTGCCATAAAGGATGTTTATCGTTTTCTTCGCTGACGAAGGAGTTTGAATTATTGTGTTTTTCTATTTCTTCCTTGATGAAAAATAAATGCATTAACAGTCCCACGACAACACTCATTATGATGGCGCAGATAGCCCTTGCAAGACCAAGTTGCCATCCAAGAATACGCGCTGTCATAATGATTGCCAGCACATTGATGGCTGGTCCTGAGTAAAGGAAAGCAATTGCAGGTCCAAGACCTGCGCCCCTTTTATAGATTCCTGAAAAAAGGGGCAGTACTGTGCAGGAGCAGACAGCCAGTATTGTCCCTGAAACAGATGCAACACAGTAAGCCAGAATTTTATTTGCTTTTGGTCCGAAGTATTTTAGAATGGAGGCCTGACTGATAAAAACAGATATGCCACCAGCAATAAAAAAAGCAGGGACCAGACATAAAAGAACATGTTCCCTTGCATACCACTTTACAAGGGCAAGTGCTTCATAAAAAGGATTTCTGAACTTTAATATCTCTACTGGCAAAAAATACAACAGGATGAAAATAAAACCCATTAAGAAAAACTTCTGCCACTCTTTCAATTTAATTCTCCCTACCATTGATTCTCCTGATTTATAGACGATTGGCTATCAATCTTCAATGGAACTTTTCTCGTGAATTCTTTCAAACACTTTTCGTCTTTCATTATGATATTGCTATCAATCAGATTACTTGTTACCCACCATATGTTGATAAAAGGATTACTTTTATTGAGCATGTATAGAATAAATTGCCCGGTTCTTTGTTCAATAACAATGTTTGCTTTTTTCAATTTTGACATATGCTTTGAAACTGTTGGTTGCCTGATCCCTAAAACAGCAGTGATCTGACAGATACATACAGGTCTTTTTTCAAGCATCTTGAGTATCCTGATTCGTTTTTCATCAGAAATCGCATGCAAAAAATCCTGAAGTTTTGTCATTTGATTTATAGCCATATGGCTATATAATACAAAAAATAATTTTTCTGTCAAGTATTTTTGAAAATATTTTTTTTTGTTGTATTATACTTTAACTTAAAGCTTTTCTTGGAGGGGGTAATGGAGATACTTGATAGATTCAAGGATGAAGTAAATTGCGGTGAATTGTTGAGAAAACTCAGGATAAACGAGCCTGCTGATGAAGAAGAATTCAAAAGGATTTTTGAACGTTCAAAAAGTATTGCAAGACCTAAGGCAATTTACATGGAAGGTTATGTTGAATCAAGAAATGATGATGGTGTCGTAATCAATGGCGTAAAATTTGAAAGTGCAACCCTGAGCAAGAATCTTGAGAAATCCGGCAGGGTGTTTCCTTATATAGCGACATGCGGAGCTGAACTTGATTCTGTCAAATTTCCAGATGATTTTCTGAAAGAATACTGGTGGGATGCAATAAAAGCAGCTTACCTGAACATTGCCAGAAAAAATCTTATGGAATACATAAAAAAAAGGTTCTTACTTGATAAAACTGCGACGATGGTTCCTGGTGGTAGTGAACAGGGGCTCTGGCCAATTCAGCAGCAGAAGCAGTTGTTTTCTCTTTTTGGAGATGTTGAGAAACTTATCGGGGTGAGACTGACTGAAAGTTGCCTTATGATACCAAATAAAAGTGTTTCTGGAATTTTGTTTTCCACAGAGATTGAATATAGTGGATGTAAGGTTTGCAGAAGAAAAAATTGCCCGGGAAGAACAGCTGAATTTGACCAGGAGATGTGGGAGAAACTTGGAATAGAAGCAATTTCCAACCTGAGGAAATGAAATGACGGGAATATATGCTATTGCTCCATCTGTTGTAGCAACAGGAGAAAGGTTTAACCTGAGATTTAAAATTTTAACCACTCCTTATGATGTTGGTTGGGGATGTTATTCACTGCCTCCTGGATTACGCAGTCCATTTAATTTTTCTCCAAGGGGCATCAGGTATTTAGACAATGTGTATGATGGAGATATCGGTGAAATAGAAATTGAGATAGAAAACAGAAAGATTACATTTTCCGATTATCATGGGGTTTTCTTTAATGACAAAAGAAAGTTCGGGACTGTTAATGATTTGTGGTTTGAAAAACCCGGTATCTATTCTATAAAAGTGAAATATCCTGAAAAAAATATTGAAGTGATGACAAATCCAGTTCTTGTGATGGATGACCCACAGTTCAGAATCTTCTGGGGAGACCCTCATTCTCAAACCTTTTTTTCCGATGGACTGAGATGTCCTGAAGAATTGTATATGTTTGCAAGGGATGAGGCGTTTCTGGACTTTTTTTCTGTTTCTGACCACAGCGAATGGATTACTGATAGACAATGGGAATATTTTTGTGCTGTTACAAACGATTTTAATCAAAACGGTCGATTTGTCACTTTAGTTGCCCAGGAATGGACAAACCATAATTTTGGCCACAGGAATATTTATTTTCCTGGAAATGCGGGTCCGATTTTACGGTCTGGCAAAGACAGTATAGAAAAAGTTTATGAGGTGGCGCGTCAATACAATGCCCTTGTAATACCTCATCACAGTGCCAATATGTCGATGGGAGTTAACTGGCATCTTGCTCATGATAGGGATGTTGAAAAACTTGTTGAAATTTATTCTGTCTGGGGTAATAGTGAGATGAGTGCCCAGCAGGGTAACACCAGACCAATCAGGGTGCTAGGCGGTGAAAAAAGTTCCCAGCATGTTGTGGATGCTTTGAATCTCGGGTATAAGTTTGGCTTTGTTGGTGGTGGTGATATTCATGATGGCAGACCAGGAGATGAATTACATACTGATCAGAACAAACCAGATATTTATAAATTACTTTATAGGCAGGGAATTACAGCGATTTTCGCAAAGAAACTTACCAGGACTGAGATTTTCAATGCTCTTTTTCACAGGCAGTGCTATGCTACAAGCAATATCAGAATGATTGTACAATTTTCAATCAATGACTTAGTGTCAGGAAATGTTTTGAGAAATCCTGGTAAACTTGAATTTTCTATTAAAGGAGCAAGTGAAGTTCCGATTCAAACAATTTACGTAATTTCAAATGGTAAAACGTACAGGACGTTTGAGATTGGTAAGAGGGAATGCAATATTGAATTTCAGGACCAATATTGTGGAGAAAAATACTTTTATGTAAGAGCGCAACGGATTGATGGAGAAATGGCGTGGATGGGTCCAGTGTGGATGGAAGATTAGAAAACATTCAAATTGTTGCCCACAGAGGTTTCAGCGGTATTTACCCGGAAAATACGCTCATTGCGTTCAAGAAAGCAATCGAACTGGGAGTGTATTTTTTAGAAATTGACATACGCCAGACATCGGATGGTGAACCTGTTGTAATGCACGATGAGAAGATTGATAGAACCACTGATGGAACTGGTTATGTCAGGGAACTGACTTTTAGTCAATTACGAAAATTTGATGCTGGAAAGTGGAAAGGATTTTCTGGCGAAAAAATTCCGCATCTTGAAGAGGTCTTAGAACTGGCAAATGATGCAACGGGAATTTTGATCGAGATTAAAGAATGTGATGTAGAAAAACTGGGTAAATTTTTGAATAAGAGAAAAAATAGAAAATTCTATGTTGGCTCGTTTCATGTTGAATATGTAAAGAAGATAAGAGAAATTATTCCAGAAATACCGACTTCCTTTATCTGTGGACATATTCCAACCAATTTACCTGAACTGGTGTCTTATGGTATCAGAAAACTTGACATTCAGTTTGGCGTTTTGAACGCAGATATAGTGAAAACACTTGTGTCGTCTGGTTTTCTTGTCAATTCATGGACCCCTGATAGTAAGGAAGACCTGCTTTTGAATATCAACATGGGAGTCCAGTTTATCACAACAAACAGACCCGATATCCTTAAGGAAATTCTTTATATCAGGAAAAAATAATTTCTGATGACATTATGTCAGATTTTAGCATTCGGCAATAGCGAATGTAACTGTTGACTAACGATACGTTCTATGATATAATAGGGCGTATGGAAATAAGGATTCA
>DAONMJ010000050.1:6626-11776 GCA_035392545.1 bacterium | reverse complement strand
TTGACGACTGGTGTTACCTCAAATTTCCACTTACCAAAGATTCTCCATTGGACTATGAAAAAATGGTTCCTGGCGGGGTATCAGGTCAATGGGTAGTGTCTGGTGGAAACGGGGACAAGAAAATGGTTTATCCAATAAAGGTCAAAGGATTAGCTATTGAAATGTCAAGAAAAACACTTGATCTTACTGAAATGGTGCCAGTCAGGAATTTTTCAATAAGGTTAAAAAATCTTTGTGTTGAATAGGAGATATCAGTGAACATTATCAAAAATTCTCAATCCAAAATACAAAAAGCAGCAGGTATACTTTTTTTGTTTTTTCTTTCGTCTCTTGCAGTTAACCCGGCTTTTTCAGATGATATGCCCATGCCAAGAATCAATGTTTATTCAGGAAGGTGGACATGGCAGGCAAAATTGGAATATGAGAATGCTTATATAAAATGCTTGTTCAGGGACAAGAATTTTTCTACGTTTTTGAAGGAAGTATTATTAAGACAGAAAGACGAAAATTCTTGTATTATTGAAAACTGTGGTCCTTCTATTCAAAAATTTGAAAAAACCTTTGTTGAAAATAAAGGACAATCATTCTCTATTTTATGCGAAAATCCAGTTTCCGAAACCACCACACTCCCATTCTGGAAAACAAAAGGAATCTTAACTTTTCCAGGTAATGAGGCACGTTTTTTAATCCATGAGGAAATTAAGATATTAAAAGGCGCAACAGTGAATTTTTCCTGTTTTTCTTTTGATCTTCATGCTGCATCACCAACAACAGTATATTTGAAAACAAAGGATAAAATTGAAAAAGTTGAATTGAAGGAGTATAGGGACTATTGCTTTGAGACAAATTTTGATTTCCTGATTGTCAAAGCAGCAACCGGAATATTAGGCATTCGCATAAACCTGCCTGTTAAGAAAGGCACCAGTGTTGTATTACCAGTGAAGGGTACTCTATTCATCCAGCACAGGGAGAAAACAACCATCGGGTATGTTACCTATAGTTCAAAAGAAGTGAACGAAGATGATGAAATTATTGCTGGCATAGAATTTTGTTTATTTCCATTAAGCGAAGATATAGATGAAATTGCAAGAAAAATGGAGGTGAAGATATGAAATTTTACAAACTGTCTTTTATCAGCATATTTTTTCTATGCAGTGGAGTATTTGGTCAACTGAATAATTTTTATATTGTGAAAAACCCGTATAATTTCTCTATTAAAAAAATCCCAGTTGTTATATCTGTTGCCAGTACTAATGAGAAGACAAATTTTGGTTTGTACCAGAAGAAAGACAGAAAATTTTTACTTACCCAGCAGGATATAGTAGATGGCGGGAAAAACGAGATTGTTGGGCTTATAGACCTGAATCCTGGAGAAAATAGAATCATTGAGGTCAGAACAATTGAAAAAAACCAAAGTCCTGAAATAGAAGGCGATATTAAAGTTTCTTATGATGAAAACAAAAGAATCTATACATTTGTCAATGGTTTTTATAAGTTTTCTTTATCCTTCAGAAAGGATGGAAGAAAGGACTGGGAAGACATTTATCATGTAATTTGCAGTGATTTTGTTTATCTGGGAAACAATATTGAAACCGGAATCAAACATATTTCTGATCCACAGCTCGGTGTCTTTAAGGGACAGCCCGAAGTTTTGATGAGAAGTGGACCTTTGCGTCTTCAATTGATATTGAAGGGAAAAGGAGAATTAAGAAGTGGCACATCCAGAGTATCAGGAAATATTCATTTTTGCATCACATTATACTCAAAAAAACCCACTTTTGATACAGAAACTATTTTCATACCCGAGGAAGAAAGCACACTTTACCTTGTTGCAGCAGGTGAAACATTAATAATCGCAAGTGATAAAGAAAGGTGGAATTTATCTTCTATAAGTCATCAAACAGGAAAGGACATATCCATAATTTTTGGGGGACCAGAAAAAAATAGCGTAGAAGGCACAAAATGGGTGACTGCTATCTGCGGCGATAAAGGATTTTCATATGTCCATGATGACATGAACAGCAATGTCAGTGCGAGCAAAGGGGAAGGTGGTATAGAACGTTCAAAAGTTGTCTTTCGTTTATCAAATTTTTCTGAAAAATCTAATTACATAAGACCTGATTTTTTTGGAATCAGGACAAAAAAGGGAGAACCACTAACACTTAGAATGAGAATTACATTCTATCCAGTGGTGGGTGAAGAAAAAAAGTTTGGTTCAAATGACTACATGATTTTTCAAACAGATTTTTTGTTGCCAAGAATTGTCAAAAACACATTCAATTTTTCAGGAGACGTGGCTTTATCAAACAAGGATGTTGAAAAGGTGCAACAAATTATTACCAGTAAAGATGTTTTTATTCTTGCTGGAGATAAAGTGGAAGATTCATCACTTGGTATTTTGAAAGAATTATCTGCAAAGTGGCATATACCCCTTTTGACCGCTGCAGATATTAGCGATTTTTTGAATAATCAATATTATAAAAATGACTGTAAGGATACCGCAATAATTCTTGTTGGAAGTCCAGAAGAAAATCTGGTGGTCAGGGCACATAATAAGAAATATGGTTTTGTTGACGCCTATTTTCCCGGTAATGACAAAGGAATAATTTCTGTTTTAGAAAACTTTCTTGAAACAGGAAGACCTTTGATATATGTCGGGGGAGAAAGTCCCTGTGCTGCGAAAAAAGCTCTTGAATATTTAAGAAATCATTTCAAACCTCCAATGATTCGCGATTTACAGGTAAGAATAATGCCACCTGAAATGAGACCCAGGCCCTGGATGAAAAGAGAAAAAATTAACAATGTCGAGTTAATGGTTTGTAAAGGAGAAACCCAACCATTGCATTTATTATTATATTCACCAGGAGACATAAAAAATTTAGAGGTGATGTGTGACCTGAAGAACTCACAAAAAGAAAATATCCCGTATCAAGTATCATATATCCCATGGTCATTTGCAGGGGTCGATAAAGATGGAAATATATACCCTGAAGGAAAACAATCCACACATTTTGAAGGGCATCCTTTACCCCGGGCCACATTTTTGCCTGGTTCTGTGGCAAAGGAAGGGACCGACATACCCTTTATTACATACATAGCAAATCATGATGCGATGTGGCCAGGAGTACCAAAAATGATTCCATCAGGAAGGATGGTTTCTTTATGGATTACTCTGGCAATTGAAAAAAATGTATTGCCGGGTTTTTACGAAGGTGCTATCAGCATTAGATGGGATCGTAAAGAAAAGAAAATACCAGTAAAGGTTGAAGTCGTTGATATCACGCTGCCATCTCACTGGAAGATGGACTTTTTCCCGATGTACAGTCTGGATAATTATAATGAAAATGTCTTCAAACTTTATCTTGGAATTGATAAAAAAGATGAAGAAACATATTTAAATGCCATTAAGAAACTCGGTCATCTTCTTTATTCTCATGGCGCAACAGTTGCAAATGTTTCTCCTTATGATATGAAAATTAGTTTTTATCCCGATGGAACAATAAAGGTTGATCCCGCTGAACTCAATCAGGTAATAAATGCTTACAGAGAGGGTGGATTTAATGGATGGTTTGAAATGAGTGTGGTGCCTCATTACTGGGAGCCAATGGTTGAAGCAATTTCAAAGTTTAAGAATTGTTCTATTGAGGATGCCAGGCAGATATTTTTTGAAAAATTAAAAGAATGGATGAGGGCTATGAACATAGAAGGAAAAATGATATCAAGAGTCAGTGATGAGCCAGGTGATGCCGATCGATGGGTTGAAATGGCTTCAAAACTGAAAAATTCAGGACTGTTGATTACTGTTGCACATAATCAAACGAAAGAAGAATTTGTAAAGAAAATGATTGGCACTATTGACATCTGGTGCCCTTTATGGAATCGTGCAATCACAGGATGGATGGGCGAACTGTTACCGGATGATGAGCCATCAAGGTTTAACAGGAAATTTTTTCATGAGAGAAAACAAAAAGGAGAAATGATCTGGAATTATACCTGCGCAACTCCCTATTTTAGCATGACCAGATTACCAACTGAAATATACTTTTACTTCTGGGACAGTTACAATAAGAAATTTGATGGGGTCGTTTACTATGGTGGTGGCTATTGGTGCCATATGTGGGGTGGAGATGACCTGCCGGGTGTAAAAGGTCATATCGCACACAGGGACTACTATGTATACAATGTTTATGGAAGGAACAAAAAGTTTGACTGGGTTGCTGGAACCACGATGTTTTATCCAGATGCAAGGATTAAGGAGGTAATTTCCTCTCAACGATTTGAACTGGTCAAGCAAGCACAGGAAGATATTAAATTATTTAGCCTGGTACGCAGTAATTTTGGTGACGAAGCATTAGATAACCTACTATCAGGTTGTGTGTCACCCAGAAATCATCTTGATATTCCACCAGAAGATTTTTGTAGAGTAAGGGAAAAGGTAATAAAATTCCTCTTAGATCACAAGAACAAACAGGAGGCGCAATAATGAGGAAAGTGCTTTTGTTTCTAATGTTTCTATCGATTCTTAATGTTGGGTTTGTTAATGCTCAAAACATCACATTTGAAAAAAATGGGTCAGCAATTATTGAAAATTCTACTATTTCGATTAGAGTCAGTGCTCGTTCTGCAGGAATAGAACAATGGAAATATAAAATTACTGGATTTGAAATGGTGGATGTTCTTTATGGACAAACAGATTATTTGAAAGGTCATTTATTAAGTGAGATCTGGGACCCGGTTACAATAGACCTTATTCCTGCAGGAAGACCGGATTATGGGAATTTTTATGTCAGTCAGGGTGTCAGTGTAAATAAAGAGAAAAATGTTTCAGTGATAAGACAGATTAGCGAAGCCAGCTATAGATTAACAAGGGATATTATCGTAAGAAACGATCTATCTGTGATAGAAGCAAGGATCACCTTAGTCAATCTTTCAGGTATTCCGGTTGGGTCATCTTTACGTCTGCACAACATACTGAGCCCTGGTGCAAGGGGAATGTACCAGAATAAAAATGACATTCTTTTTCTGAAAACAGATAAAGGAATATTGGAACTTGACCAATCTCTAAATCTTGAAAATTTTTATCAATTGTATGGAAATGACAAATTTTTTAACAAGAATAGAGAAAATGAGCCACCAAGAGAATGGGTCAA
>DAONMJ010000050.1:0-6526 GCA_035392545.1 bacterium | reverse complement strand
AGAATCATCTAATAGGCGAATTTGAAAATAATGGAAAAATCAGTTTAAGCAAACCTCTTTTTGAGTTTCCTGAAAAACGAAAACCAAAAGTTATGACAAAGGTTTTTCTTGCACACAATCAGAAGGACTCCATCACAAGTTTTCTTAAAAAAAGGGACTTTACTGTTTATTGTTCTAATGATGCATCAGAGATTGAAAAAAATATTGCAAAGGAAATATCAAAAGTGCTGGGTGCTGGACTGGCGATGACCAATCCTGGTGGAAAGATTCTGCTTGTTGGAAATCCTCAGACCAGTTCAATGTGCAAAAACATTGGTATATGGAAAAATTCAGTAGATGCCACCTGGCCAGGAAGAGAAAAAGGAGCGATATTGTTCTATAATAACTATGAAGAAACACAGCAACCGGTTCTTCTTATTACAGGAAGCGATGAAAAAGGGGTGGTTAATGCATATGAAAAATTTCGAGATGAGTTTTTGAAAAACATTGTTCCACCAACCGGTTTTGACTTCTGGATCGCAGGCCAGGATACAAAAGTTTTTCGTTACACGAGAAAGTTCGGTAACGAAACAGCAGAGACACTTAAGGTAAAATGTGCAAAAGGAGAATATGAATCTGCACAGATTGTCATTACCGCTTATGAAGATTTAGAAAATATAGAAGTTGTGGTTGAACCACTGGTAAGTATCAAAACAGGAAAAGAAATTGTAAAAAAATATGAAACCCAGTACCGGAGAAAACATGGTCCTCTGTGGGTAAGATGGGTCAATTACTATCCATTAGGAAACTCGCCATATTTCAAACAGGGTGTGGCAGAACAATTTCCAGACCCACTTCTTGAAAGACCAGAAACCAGAATCGAAGAAGGAAATTCACAGCCTTTATGGCTAACAGTGATTATTCCTGAAGGAGCAGAAGAAGGTTTGTACAGAAGTAGCATCAGGTGCAGGGCAAAATGTAAATCAGAAACCATAGAAAAAATTATTCCTATTGAAGTAGAGGTTTGGAATTTTGTGGTTCCGAAAAATGGTTTAGGGGGACATCCGTATATGAGTTTAAAAAATATTTCTTCAGATGCAGATCGAACGCTTAGAAAAAAAGATATCGAAGAAGTGGTTCAAAATTTTGTAGAACATGGTATGAGAATATTGCATCTGGGTCCTGAAGGGATGATCAGGTGGCATTTCAATAAAGAGGGTAATTATAAAAATATGAACTCTGAGTGGACTGAGGTTAGTTCTGATGGAAAAGTTTTGATGGATGCAAGTTATTTTGATTGGCTTATTACAACCATTGACGAAGCCGCAAAGCCATTTTCGGTAAGATACATGGTTTATATACAGAATCTACTGAGTAATGGATATGGTCCTGATACCGGTTATTTTGAATTTACAAAAATATTGCCAGATAGATTCGCAAATCTTCCCAAACGGGAAGGCCATTATTACAATAGCTATTACGTTGAAGAGATGCTCGTACTTTTCAGAAAATATTTGGAAAAGAAAAACTGGTTGGAACGTGTGACTATAAAAATAAGCGATGAACCCGTGGGATTTAATGCCTGGTGGAATAATTTCACACTGGCAGCTCGTAATGCTGGTATACCATTTACCACTGCTTTCAACAATATTGATTGGAAGGATGCTGAAAAAGGACTGGGTGTTGTGAAGGAGTGGAAACCATTGTACATGCTTTATAATGAAGATTTCTTTAAGAAGGCAAGGCAATCAGGAGATAAAATTGGATGGTATAATTGCGGACCTCCTCCCCGAATAAGTGTTAGAGCCACTGCTTCTGAAATTCGCTCTTATATGTGGCAGGCAGCAAAAGCCGATCTGGATTTTGTATCCTGGTGGGGAATTCAAAATTGGAATTATTACAGTCACCCAGAAATATGGCTCCAGTATTCCCACTGGAACAGTGTTGTATATCCAGAGCATCCCGAAAAACCGCGCTGGTTAAAAAAAGGAAAAGGATGGGTAGATACTGCACCTGTTGATAGTATGAGATGGGAATTGATAAGAGAGGGTATGGAGGACGCCTGGTATGTGAATCTTGCGAGGAGTTTAATTGCTGAAGCAAGGAAAAAAGGATTAGAAAAAGAAGCAGAAAGATCTGAACAGGTTTTACAGAATATCTGGGCAGATATTTTTCCGACTCTTAATGACTATAAACCTGAGTACAGACGAATTCTGGATGCCCGTGAAAAGGTGGCGTACGAAATCTTATCATTACAACAGACGTTGAAGAAATGAAAATAATTTTTCATAATCTCAGCAAAAAGGCGATTTCAACCGTCAAATCAGATTTAAATACAGTCAGGAAAATATTTGGAGGTAATGTACCTGACATCAAAGTCAAAATTGTGGCGCTTGCGTGTGGAAATATACCAGCGGATATGCCAGCACATGGATTAAAAATCCCATCCACAATTACTCCATCATCGTTCCGGCAGTATTGTAATATTGAGAAAGACCGTCAGAGTTTTCAAATATTGAAAAGTGAAAAGTACCTGTGGGTGATCGGTGGAGATGAAGTAGGTGCCTGCTATGGATTTGATGAACTTATGAGAACCGTAACGGGCGTGATATGGGATGGGTTAAATGATGAAGATATAAATTTCGGGAAGGCCGGTGAAATTAACGAAAAGCCACAAAGGCCAGTGTTTGCATTCAGGGCAAGGTATGCTTCAGCATCATCCCCTGTAGAACTGGAAAAAGTTCTCAAATGGATGCGACGTAATAGATGGAATCTCTGGGTACGAAGTTGGGCTTATTTTATGACTCAAAATCACAACGATAGGAAAAAGGGATTAGAAATAGCGGAAAAAAACTTTCTGCATATCACGCTTACTGAACATTCCATGCATTATTTTTTATCTGGCGAAATTGAAAAACATCCGCAATGGTATGGAATGCGTAATGGTAGACATACTGAAAAAGAATGTGTTGAAATACCGGACTGTCCACATCTCAATGTGAGCTTACCCATTCAGCCCTGTTATTCAAATAATGAATTAATTGAGTTTTTAAGTGATAGAATGGCAGATTGTATATCAATGTTTCCCACAGTTAAGATATGGGGTGTATGGCCATTTGATGGCGTAAATAACTGGTGTATGTGCCAGAAATGTACTAAAAAAACACCGTATGAGCATATGTATAACCTTGCGATGAGGTTGCTGGCCAAAATACCAGAGGGTATCTTCATAGAACTTCTTTCATATTCAAATCTTTTAAACCTGCCCTGGCATGAGCTTCCATATAGTGACCGCACAATTACACTGTTGTGCACTTATCTTCGTCAGTATAAACATAGAATATTTGACAGGTGGAATTTACCTCTTGTACTTGGCACAAAATATCCTGCTCCAGATAGAATAAACCCGGTGGATGACAGAGAATATGGAATACTCTTCAAGAGATGGCTTCAGGTATGGGAGAAGTGCGGTTCTGTTCCAGGAATTTTTGAGTATGGACCACAGCATTATGATGAGACGCGCAGATGTGATATAGCCAGAATTTTATACCATCCTGAACCGAAAATCAGATACGATGAAATCAAATGGTATGCAGAAAATGGTGTTGAAGTATTTTATCTGTGCAGCATCTTTTCTGCATGGCCTGATGGTTTTCATCAATGGGCTCTGGCAAATAATTTATGGAGTCCAATCAAGAGCACGTCTTACCTTGAGAAATATTTTTACCAGGCAGTGGCCGGAGAAAAAGGATTATCTCTAAGAAAACTTATGAAAGAATTACATCATAAACTACTCTATGATAGACAGGGTATCGATGAATATCTGACGGGTTTACAAAATGTATTTCAAATGATAAAAAATAGCAATCATGTTAAAAGATTCTCAACCTGGCTTGAATATGTGAAGATGGTTTATGAAAGTCGACAGGCAGAACTGAAAGGTGATTTTAAATCTGGCATCAAAATTGAAGAAAGGATACAGAAGTTTTGCGAGGAAAATCAAAGTTATCTAAAAAACTATGTTACCATAAAAAATGTTCTTGAAGTATCAAAAATTTCAGAACAAAGATTTGAAGAATGGTTAGAAAAAAGGAAATCCAGCGTGTATACGATGTAACTGGCTTAACAAGGGGGAAGGATGAATGAAATTGCAGGTAACAAAAGACAGATACGATGGGGCATTCTTTTACATCTCGGATACAATATGTGGGGAGACAGAGGCCCTGATTATGCCCTGCCGGAGAATGTAAAAAGTAAATATCAGCCCCGTTCATATTTGAGGTGTGAAAAGAAGCTCTGGGATGAAATACTTAAGAAATTTACAAGAGCAGGTGGTAACATGGTTGTGATTGACCTGGGTGAAGGTGTGAAATACGAGAGTCATCCTGAATTAGCAGTACGCGGGTCCTGGACACCTTCGTATTTGAAGAAACAACTGGCAAAAATGAGGCAAATGGGATTGGAACCAATTCCAAAACTCAATTTTTCTACTGCGCATGACAATTGGCTCGGGAAATACTCAAGAATGGTTTCCACGGATATTTATTATAAGGTTTGCGAAGATTTGATTTCAGAAGTGATAGATATTTTTGATAAGCCACGATTATTTCACCTTGGAATGGATGAAGAAACATTCGGACATCAGCGAAATTTTCTGTATGCAGTGGTGCGGCAGCATGAACTATGGTGGAATGACCTGTACTTTCTTGTTAATCAAGTGGAAAAAAAGGATGTTCGTGCCTGGATATGGTCGGATTATATATGGGAACATACAGAAGATTTCTTAAAGAAAATGCCAAAAAGTGTGGTGCAGAGCAACTGGTACTATGGCAATGTCTTTAACAAAAAGATTATGCCGGTGAGAGCATATCATCTACTCGAAGATCACGGTTATGATCAGATTCCCACTGGTAGCACATGGTCGTACATAGAAAATTTTACAATGACAATCGAATATTGCTCAAAACATATTTCCCAGGAAAGATTACTTGGTTTCTTACAAACACCATGGCGTGCCACATTACGATACTGGCGAAAAACCCATCTTGCGGCTGTAAACGAAGTAGAAAAAGGAATTAAAATTTTCGAGAAATTGCGTGGGATAAACAATTCTTGAAGTAAGAGGAGGTTTTGCAATATGGATAAAATCCGTATAGGTATTATTGGATGCGGTGGTATGGCAAGGGGACACGTGGAAAGATTCAGCGGTATTAAGAACAAGATTGTAGTTACTGCTGTGGCTGATGTTATCAGAGATCGGGCTGAAGCAGTTGCCAGTGTTTTAGAAAGCAAACCAATTGTAGAAAGTGATTATCGCAAGATTTTGAAATATGTGGATGCAGTTCTTCTGGTTCTTCCACACCATTTACATTGTGAAGTGACACTGGAATGTCTTGATGCAGGAAAACATGTGCTGGTTGAAAAACCAATGGCTAATAATGAGGAAGAATGTATCAAAATGATCAAGAAACAACGTGAAACAGGACTGATTTTAATGGTGGGTTACTGTATGCGGTACCATCCATTAATTCGTGAAATGAAAAGATTGGTTGATGAAAAAAAATATGGAGCCGTGTTTCAAATGTCAATATGGACAGAGCAACTTACATGTTATCCTGAAGGGCACTGGGCAAGGTCTGCGAAATTACTTGGTGGAGGACAACTCTTTAGTCATGGATGTCATTATATTGATTTGCTATTATGGTTTCTTGGAAAGCCCCTCTGGGGATGTCATATTGGAACAAATCGAGGTACACCCTGGATGGAAAGGGAAGGAACAAGTAATGTCACGATTGAGTTTGAAAATGGAATAATCGGTTATCATTTTGGTACATGGGGTGCACGCGGGAGCCGATTGAAGTATTCCTTTCATGTTCACTGTGAAGGTGGCATGCTTGAGATGAATAGAGAACAGGGCAAGCTGATACTTCACCACAGGGCAGCTATTCATAATGCCGGAATAATGAAAAGCAAACAGGTTGAAGAAGTATTGATGGAGACACCAGATGCCAAACCCACAGCTGAAGAAATGGCGCACTTTGTTGATTGCATTTTAACGGGCAGTACACCACTTACAGATGCAGTTGGGAGTATAGAAGGATTAAGAGTGATATGGAAGCTTTACGAAGCCGAACAGAAGCATATTCTTGCTGACTTACGAGGGCTTGGTTTAGGAACTTTTAAAATTTGAAAGGTGATGAAAAACAGAAAAGAGAATAAAGCCATCTCATAAGATTTTAGAATCAATGGTATCCTTTGTACAGAATGGTTCCACTTCTTAGAACTTTCAAAAAAGCGATGTTGAGTACATTTTTATTCAGAACTTTGTTAATACGGGGTGAAACATGAAGGCAGGGATTATTGGATTGGGAATGGGCAGGCAGCACCTTCTTGGGTATCTTCAGAATAATATTGAAGTTGCTGGTATCTGTGATATCGACCAATCGTTATTAAAAAATGTTCAATACGAATTTCATATACGGATGGCAACGGCTGATTATCAAGAACTTCTGGCAGAAAAAGACATTGATATTATTTCTGTGGCAAG
>DAONMJ010000049.1:0-11834 GCA_035392545.1 bacterium | reverse complement strand
TGCCAGAGATTGAAGAAATTATAAGGTTTCTTATTTCTTCAGAAAGAGGCATTGCACGAGAAAGGGAATGAGGAGGTGCTTGTGGAGTTTGAAAAACTTATTTCAGAAAGATACAGTGTAAGGCAATACAGTGACAAACCTGTTGAAGAATGGAAAATTGAGAAAATCCTTCAAGCAGCAAGAATCGCTCCTTCTGCCGCAAACAGGCAACCTTATAAAATCATCGTAATAGAAACAAAAGGCAAGGAAGATGAATTGAAGAAAGTGTATGATGCTGATTGGTTTATTAGTGCTCCTCTGATTATTGCTATATGCGGGATTAAGAAAGAGGCATGGACACGTAGAGATGGGAAGAATCATGTGGATATAGATTGCGCCATCTGTATGGACCATATGATTCTTGCTGCAACAGACCTTGGCCTTGGAACATGCTGGATATGCGCGTTTGATCCTGCGGAGGCAAAGAAAATGCTGCGCATTCCTGAAGGTGTTGAAGTGATTGCCCTCACGCCTGTCGGATATCCAGCAGACAAACCAGGAATAAAGAGAAGAAAAGGTCTGAATCAACTTGTGTGCCGTGATTTCTGGCAATGATGCCAGAATTTTATATGAAACATGGAGGTGAAAATGGCAGGATTGACTATTTTCTTTGTGGTTCTCGGATTACTCGTCTTATTTGTAATAGGGCTTTATAATTCCCTCATTCGTTCACGGATACAGGTTGACAATGCGTGGGCACAGATTGATACACAGTTAAAAAGAAGACACGATCTGATTCCAAATCTTGTCAATGCTGTGAAGGGTTATATGAAATATGAACAGGAGACCCTTTCAAAAATTGTTGAGGCAAGGAATAAAGCGGTTTCCGCGAAAGGAGTGGGAGATATAGCCCAGGCAGAAGGGGAACTGTCAGGGCTTCTGACGAGGTTATTCGCACTGTTCGAAAACTATCCTGATTTGAAGGCAAGTCAGAATGTTTTAAATCTTCAGGAACAGTTGACGACAACCGAAAATCAGATTGCATTTGCCAGGCAGCATTATAACGATTCAGTAATGCAATATAATACAAAAATTCAGCAATTCCCTGGTAATATTATTGCATCCATGTTTTTATTTGAAAAAAAGGAATTCTTTGAAATACCCGAGCAGGAAAAATCTGTTCCACAGGTGAACCTTGATATATGATTGATTTTTTTCAACAGCAACGGGTCAATGGGTGGAAAACCTTTTTTGTTATAATTCAATCTATTGTTCTTCTTGGAATTATTGGATATGGAATTGACAGAATGGCTTTTCACAACCAGTTTCCTGTTATGACAATCGTTGCTATTTCCATTGCAATTATTAACAGTTTAATTTCATACTACTATGGTGATAAACTTGTTCTGGCAAGCGTCAGTGCCCGGCCTCCTGACCTATCTGATTTTAAGGAGCAACAACTGGTAAATGTGGTTCAGGAAATGTCAATTGCCGCTGGAATAAAAGCGCCGGAAGTTTATGTGATGGAAGAAGCGTCGCCTAACGCTTTTGCGACAGGAAGGGATGCAAATCATGCTTCTGTGTGTGTTACGACAGGATTGCTTGATTCAATGAATCGGGAAGAATTGCAGGGTGTGATTGCTCATGAATTAGGACATATCAGAAATCGTGATATATTGACAATGACAGTGATCGCCGCTATTACAGGAGCCATTGTGCTTCTGTCTGAATGGGCGAGAAGAAGCATGTTTTATTCTGGCTCCTATTCTGGCAGGGCGAGAAGGTCAGACAAATCATCGTCTTCTTCAGGACTTTTGCTGCTTGCAATACTTATTATCACGATTATTGCACCATTGATAGCAAGATTGATGGCACTTGCTGTTTCCAGAGCAAGAGAGTATATGGCTGACGCAGCATCAGCAGAATTTACAAGAAATCCTCTTGCGCTCGCTTCAGCGCTTGGGAAAATATCCACGCATTATGATAAAGTTGTTGACAGGGCAAGTGTGGGTACAGCCCATCTTTTTATTTCGGACCCCAGGAATTCAAAATTGAATAACAGTGAGTCCACTTTTGCAGAAATGTTCAGTACGCATCCGCCGATTGAAAAAAGGATTGCTATCCTCAAACATATGGCAGGGGTGGAATAAGTTTTATTTGATTCTACAAAGACAATGTTCAAATCCAGTATCTTCAATGTTCATTTGTGTCACAAGTTGTCTGGTATAGGCATCCCTGTATCCAGAAATGAATCTTTCGGTGCAAAGGGATTTATTGATTGCAATCATGAATAGTTCCCTGATATACTTGCCATAAATACCTGCCAGGACTCCGAGAAATGAGACAGATTCAATATTATTCAAAAAACTCAAACGGATTTGTTTACTGTCTTTGTTGACCAGATATTCAGAAACCTTTTTATCTTCTTTTTTACAACAAATTTCCCAGTTGCAAAAACCATTGTTTAGAAATTTTTCATAATGATTTCTTCCTCCAATTTTCCCTGCTTTCACCGCAATATGATTGTAATCTTTTTGATGTTTCAGTATAATTTTCTCAAACATCAGATAGTTGATAAAATCTTTTTTCAAATTTTTTCTGCAAAGATTATTGAATTCCTTTACGCACAAAACTTGAGAATGAATAGCAACCAGACGAATGTTATTTTTATTCAGGAAATTGTGAAGATTCGTGGCATAGATTTCAATGTCTTTTTTATCGGTCGAAAATGGAATTTCAGGGAAATTTTTCCAGCAAATTCCAGAGGTGATATTGATGCATTCAAACGTCTGTTCAAACAGTTCATTATAGGTGAAAGGGAATCTGGCGTATGCGATTTTGAAAATAGAGAGGGCAATTTTTTCAATTTTTGAAAAACTGCTCCTGGAAGAAAATAATCTTTTACTATCAAAAATATCTTCAGGCCACGTTTCATTGTCCCCGGTACCGCTTATTCCTGTAACAACAAGCGGTCCCATGATAGGACCATAACCATTTTCATCAATACCAAGATATAACATCAGAATTAAATTTCACCGATGCTTGTGTGTGGTGCGTTTTTCACTCTGATAAAATAACGGATACCGCTTTCTTCGATTTCAATATTTGATAAATCAAAGTCATCAGGCAAAAGTCTGATATGCGAGATGTTGTTTCTCGGAATTATCAATGTTCTTACCTGTGCATCCATATCCACAGGCGTGATTTTTCCTTTTGATACAATGAGACCTTTGCCTTCAACCATAATCCAGTGTTCAGAAAATTCCAGCACCTTTCCAACAAATACCCAGAGTCGCTGTTCCTCAAAGTATTTTTTGAACCGTATTTTTACCATTTTCCCTGTCAGTTGAATCATTGATACCTCCTGTATGGACACTCAGTATTATATCATTTCCTGTCATCTATTCAGCAGAGTAAGCCATAAAGGTATTGTGAGGAGTGAAACGATATGGGTCAATAAAACACTTGATGACGCAAACTCTGTATCTGCGTGATACGTATCACTTAAAATAATACTTGCAATTGCAGCAGGCATAATGGCGACAGTAACAAGTACGAGAAAAATTTCGTGTGAGACAGGTAAAAGAGAAATAGCGGCGCAGGCAAAAGCAGGAATAAAAATAAGTCTGAGAAACACCAGCCAGAATTGTTTGTCTGTTCTTATGTGGTGTGTTTTAATGTTTGCCATCCTGCTGCCTGCGGTAAAAAGAGCAAGCGGTACAGTTGCCCTGCCAAACATGTCTATGGAATCACCAACCATTTGTAAAAGCATTATTAGAAAATTGTTGACGATGATTCCACTGGATGCAAAATAGTCCCTGAAAACAATGATGAAAATTGAAAGGGCAAGAGCGACCATTGGTGCGCTCAACAGGTTTTTTATCGCTTTTTTTTCAAAATGATTTCCTGTGAGCCCGAGTATACCTATTGTCCAGACAGATATTTCAGAGCCAAGGCTGGAAAAAACAAGGTACGCTACACCTGAGTTTCCAAGAAACATTGCCACAATTGGAAGCGGTAAAAAAACATAGTTATTTATCGTGCACTGAAACAGAAATATATTTTCCTGTTTTTTGCTATCAAAAGATAAGAATTTTACAAATGTCATGCCTGTAAGATAGCCGATTCCCATAATCAGTATGGTTCCAGCAGGTAACAACCAGTTTGAGATGAGAGATTTTATTGTGAAACCCGACGTAATTGACGATATGATAAGGGCCGGATAAAAAAAGTTTGTGATGCACGTGGCAAGTGTGCTTGTTGTTTCGTCATTTAGAAACTGTTTTTTTCTTGCAAAGGCACCAACAAATATGATAAAAAAAATGGACAATACCCTTACGAAAAGCTGCAAAAACATAGATATCTCCTGGCAATCAAAAAATTATAACACAAATCAGTCTTTTCTTTTATGTTGACTAAATTTTATTAAAAAGGTAAAGTAATTGTGGGGACCATGTCAGCACTTGACCTGAGAAGTGTGCGTGATTTTGTCGTAAGGGTGGAGAACCGGGAACATACGGCAAAACTGATTGGCACAGGAAAACAGGGCGAGATTTTTGTTGAATTAACCGACCAGTCCGCCGGTGAAAGTGGTATGGGCAAAAATGGTACTGCATTTTTCTTATGGGAAGGAAAGTGGCACTATTTTACCTGCAAAATTTTCTGTCCAAGTTTGCGAAGAATGGCAATAGTCAGAACTTCTCCAATTGCCATTGATAGCCGTAAGGAAAGGCGCTATGAAACAGGACTTTTAAGTGGGAGAGCAGTTGAAAAAGGATTGATGCATGGTGCCATTGATGTGAACATTCTCAATGTCAGCAGAACAGGTATTCGCATCGAAACCAGACAACCATTGAAGACAGGAAAAACCTATCTGGTAGAAATGAAACTCGTGATAAAACATTTTTCTGAAATTGTCAGGGCTGAATGTGTTGTAATGAATGAAACCAGGGTGGGTTCAATGTATCATCATGGTTGCCAGATTGTTGATATTTCACCGTCTGATGCGATACTGCTTGAAAAATATCTTGGTATAGTAGCCATGCCGTGAGTATTCAAAATCAAAAGCAGGGGATTTTTATTATTCAATTCGCAAAATGATATCGTTAAGAAGTTTCAGGGCAAGGATTTTTTTTGTATTTGTACTGCCTGTTTTAATTGTGATTATAACAGGAAATGCTTTCCTGTGCTGGTACATGTTGAAGCATCAAAGGAAATTACTGAAAACAGAACTTTTGTCTATCGCTGTGACCTGTGCTGCAACACTGGATACTGGACAGATAACCGCAATTTTTGATCATTCTGATGTTTCTTCTGTTTCCCTTGAACGCACACTGAAAAAAATCATCAACGACATTCCTTCGGTTTCTTCCATTTGCATTCTCACCAGACAGGGCAATGGTAATTTTCTTGTTGTTGCGGGAGCAAATTCAGACGCAGGTACCGCGTTTTTAAAAGGGAATTCTTACCCGGTTGATAAATTTCCCGGGATTTTGATGGGTTTTGCTGTTCCTTTTGTTTCAGAAAAAAATAACAGGTCCGGTTTTTTGACAGGATATGTACCTTTGAGGGACGCCAGCGGAACACCTGTCGCTGTATTAAAGGTGGATTATAATGTCAGAAATATGGAAGGAATTAAGCATACAATTTACTTACAGACAATTGGAACGTCAATAATATTAATTGCTCTTGTGGTGCTATTTGGTTTTTTTATTTCACACCAGATTTCTGTGCCTGTGAATGCGCTTGTGGAGGGAATAAAAAATATCCAGAGAGGGAATTTTGAATATCGCATTTCATTGAGAACTAATGATGAGTTCGGGCAACTTGCCCGTATATTCAACCAGATGACCACAGGACTGGTGGCATCACGGAAAATGCTTCAAAACTACCTTTACAGAACAATACGTTCGTTTGTCACAATTCTTGAAGCCAGGGATTCTTATACGAAAGGTCATTCAGAAAGGGTTGCTTCTATTTCTGAAAAGATCGCAATTAAAATGGGGCTTCCTGAAAAGAAGGTAAAAATACTTCGGGAAACTGCTTTGTTGCATGATATCGGCAAACTTGGTATAGGGGAACATATATTGCAGAAGACAGAACCCCTTACTGAAGAAGAGTGGAAGATTATTAAAACGCATCCTGTCGTCGGTGAAGAAATTCTGAGACCTGTATTTTTTGAAAAAGATGCTATGGAAATTGTTAAACAACACCATGAAAGGTTTGATGGTAAAGGGTACCCTGACGGACTGGACAAAAATGATATCAATCTGCTTGCCCGGATATTGTCTGTTGCAGATGCATTTGACGCAATGACTTCAGCCAGGGCTTATAGAAAGCCACTATCAATACCGGAAGCAATGAAGGAATTAAAAGCCAATAGTGGAACACAATTTGATCCGGACATTGTCAATACATTTCTGAAAATACTTGAAGAAGAAATGCACGAACTCGTTGGTTGACCATATGTGTGAAAGCAAGCGAAAAAAGTTGTATAATAAATTTTGGGGTTAAACGTGAACACGATGATATTTATTTTTTCGTTAATTGTGGTTTTCGCAATATATCTGCTACATGTCCGGGAGAGTTCAAAATCACTGAGAGAAAAGGATGCACGGATTGCTGAACTTGAAGCCAATATACAGGCGCTATCAGACCAGAATTCAAAACTGATGATCGAAATAGCGGAATTGAAAAAAGAAAAAGAGACATACATTGAAAAAATTTCATGGACAGAAAAATCCCAGGAACAATTGAAAGACGCATTTAATTCCATTGCGACCCAGGCACTCAGGGGTAATGCAGAAGATTTTCTAAAAGTAGCCAGACAATCTCTTGAGTCCATTCTTCAACAGGTAAGGGGTGATTGGGGCACTCACAGGGTGGAATTGCAGAAACTTGTTGAACCACTTTCAGAAACATTGAAAAAGATGGATACCGAAATAAGAGAACTTGAGAAGAAAAGGGAAGGGGCTTACAGGGGATTACAGGAACAACTTCAACATCTGTTCACAACACAGGATCAGTTAAAAATGCTCACAGTACAATTAAACCAGGCATTGAGAACCACAGAGGTGCGGGGCCAGTGGGGACAGATTCAATTGAGAAGAGTGGTTGAACTTGCTGGTATGACAAAACATGTTGATTACGAAGAACAGGTGAGCAGTCAGGAAGGTAGACCCGATATGATTATCCATCTTCCAAATGGTGGAATCCTGCCTGTTGATGCCAAAAGTCCAATGGTAGCATATCTTGATGCAGTAAATTCAGAGCCAGCCCAGAAGCAGGAAAAACTACGTTCTTTTGCAAGGAAGGTGCGTGAGACAATCCAAAATCTTTCAAGCAAGAAATACTGGGCTCAATTTAATCCTTCTCCAGAGGTGGTGATTATGTTTGTACCAAATGAAGCGTCGATTACTGCCGCATATGAGAGCGACCCGGGATTGCTGGAATATGCAGCAGAGAATCATGTGCTTATTGCAACGCCTGTAACACTTCTGGGATTGTTAAAGGCAGTTGCTTTTGGATGGCAGCAATACTCAATTGTAGAAAATGCCCGGTTTATCGCTGAAATAGGCAGTCAACTGTACGAAAGAATGACAGTGCTGGTAGAACACCTCAGGAGCACAGGTAAAGCACTTGATACAACTGTGCAAAATTACAATGCGACTATTGGTTCTCTCGAAACCAGGCTGATACCGTCAATGAAAAAACTTCAGGACCTTGGTGTGTCTGCAAAAGAAATTGAACCACCCAGTAGTGTAGAAAAATCGTTGCACTTACCAAAAATTGAACAGGATAATCCATAAACAGGGAGGAAGAATGTATTTTACTGGATTTGCTGATGAAGCAGCGCCTGATATTGATGGACAGATTCGCGCGACAAAAGAACTTGGCTGGAAGTATATTGAATCAAGAAGCATTGACGGAGTCAATCTCACGATGGTTGACGACAGAAAATTTGATGAGGTGGTTGAAAAACTTCAACAGGCAGGAATAAAAATTAATTGTTTTGGCAGTGGTGTTGCAAACTGGGCTCAAAAGATTACAGAACCACCAGACAAGAGCTATGAGGAGATGAAAAGAGCAATTCCGCGAATGCATCGACTCGGCACAAAAATGATTCGTATCATGAGTTTTGCCATTCCGCCAGAAGAACTTGATAAGGATTGGTCAAAAGAAGCAATAAATAGGGTGAAGACCATTGTGAAGATGGCTGAAGATGGAGGTGTTTTATGCGTGCATGAAAACTGTTCAGGATGGGGTTCTCTTTCCTGGGAACATACCCTTCGTCTCCTTGAAGGAGTCAACTCCCCTGCATTAAAACTTGTTTATGATACAGGTAATCCCCTTTTCCATCAAGATGTCAGGGGTCCAAAACCTTATAAAATGCAGGACCCATGGGAATTTTATACCCATGTAAAACAGCATATAGTGTACGTCCATATTAAGGATGGATATATGACAGAAGATGGGAAACATGTTTGCACATTTCCAGGGGAAGGAAATGGCATGGTAAGAGAAATTCTTACTGACCTTTTCGACAGTGGCTATGATGGAGGAATATCAATTGAACCGCATATGGCTGTCGTGTACCATGACCCGAGCGTAACATCAGAAGCAGAAGTAAGGTACAGAAATTATATTGAGTATGGAAGAAGGATAGAAAAACTTGTTTCTGAAATTTTGAATCAACTGAATGAGGCGAAAAAATGAGATTTACATTAATGGTGCTGTGTATTATGTTGTGTGCTGGCATGTCTTTTGCAAAATCAGTCACATTTGTTGAAAACGGAAATCCTAAAGCAGTGATTCTGATTTCTTCTCAACCTGATCCAGACGAAAATCTTGCAGCAAAGGAACTTGTGGAGCACATTGAGAAAATCAGTGGTTGTAGAATTGACATTGTTCAGCAGGGTGCAGATAAGAGATGGCAGATAAATCCTGCACTTGGCAGCAAAGGGATATGCTATATTTTTCTTGGTAGTGTTGCCATGACTCCTGAGATGGAAAAGTCCATTCGTTCTAAAGGCACTGACCCCGACTCATTTATGATTCAGGTTCAATCAAATCCTGCTGGTATCAGCAGTATCAGGATTGCAGGGTTATCCAGTGAAGGGACACTATTTGGTGTATATGACCTTCTTGAACAAATCGGAGTGAGATGGTATATGCCAGGTGACATAGGCGCAGTGATTCCAGAAAAGAAAACCATAACCATTGAGGAGCAGAATAATATTCAGGTTCCATCTTTTCCTGCAAGACATCTGCAGATGGCAGCTGATAAAACCTGGTATAGAAGGATGCGACTTGGCGGACCATATTTTCCATCAGCCCACGGCATTAACATTGGAAAGCCAGACATCAATAAAGAGCCAGAACTTTTTGCTCTTGTGAATGGGAAACGGCAGGCGAGCCAGTTGTGTATATCAAATCCTGAGGTACTTGCGAGGGCAATTAAAGAAACAAAGAATTACTTCAGGAAGAATCCATCTGCTGAGTGGATTGGTATGGGACCCAATGATGGGGGTGGATTTTGTGAGTGTGAAAATTGTCGAGCCCTTGACGCAGGGGATTTTGACATTTTTGAACACAGGGTTTCAATGACTGACAGATACATCTGGTTTTTCAATGAAGTGCTTAAAGGTATTTCAGATGAATTTCCTGATAAGAAAATCGGGTTTTACTGTTACTCCTGCTACATGAAACCACCGGTGAAGGTTAAACCTGACCCGCGGATTGTACCTGCTTTTGCGCCAATCAGTTTGTGCAGGATTCACGGTATGTCAAATCCTGTATGTCCGGAAAGAAGTTACTACAGAAAAATTATGGAAGCATGGGGGAAAATACTTCCTGAAACATACGAAAGGGGTTACTTTTTCAATCTTGCTGACCCTGGTTTTCCATTCAGTAAAGTTCATGCAATCAGAGATGAAATTCCTGTTGCCCACCAGTTAGGAGTAAAGGGATGGAGGGTTGAGACAATTCCGCATTGGGCAAGCATGACTCCGACAATTTACATTGCCACAAAACTTTTCTGGAACCATGCCGCAGATGTGGATGCATTAATACATGATTTTGCCATAAACTTTTTCGGGCCAGCAGCAGATGAAATGGAGAAATACATTGTTTTGATGGATGCCGCCTTAAGAGATGCAGATTATCATACAGGTTGTTCCCATGACCTTCCTTTTATTTACAATCCTCAGATTATGAAAACAGCCGCACAATACCTTAAAAGCGCTGAAGCAAAGACGAAAAATACAAAATTTGCTGAAAGGGTTGCCATTTTCAAATTGTCTTATGATTATCTTGCTGCGTTCTTGTCTATGCTTGAGAACAGAAACAAATTTGATTTTGTTAGCGCAAAAAAAGATCTTGAAAAAGTCCAGGAAATTCAGCAGGTTGCCTTCAAATATAACCCACAGATGTTTTCTGAAAAACCAGCCACATCTTACATGAAAAGATTTTTTTCACCATGTGTTGAACAGGGGTATGAAAGGGTCACAGGAAAAAATATATTTGTGGCTGGATTACCGGATGAATGGGATTTTTTGATTGACCCTGAATCCCTAGGGGAAGAACTTGGTTATTTCAGAACTGGTAAAATTGGTGGTAACTGGACAAAAATCAAAACAAAGACACTTTCCTGGAGTGACCAGGGATTGAGGTACTACAAGGGGGATGCGTGGTACAGAATCGTCGTTACTATTCCAGAAAAATTCAGGGGCAAAAAAGTATTGTTGTGGTTTGGTGGAGTTGACGAACTGGCAAAGGTATGGCTCAATGGAAATGTAATTGGAACAAGTCCTGGCAAAGCGTTTGTTCCTTTTGAATTTGATGTGACAGATTTTGTAAACTGGGGCAAAGAAAACTTTATTGCGGTAAAAATTACAAATGAAAGATTGAACGAACTTGGAACAGGTGGAATTACTGCTCCTGTGATGTTTTATGCAAGGCAGGAATAAAATATTATCCGGGGGAATCCCGGAAAGGAGGCAGAAAATGAAGAGAATTTTGTTGATGATTTTGCCTGTATTGTTTTTCATTTGCTCTGGCCAGGCAAGGGATAAGCTTTATGTTGAAGTTCAGAAAGAAGATGTTTTGATTGCGACAGAGAGTGCCCTTTATAATGTTTCTGCGGATGGTATTTATTCAGCCGGTTACATAATGTATTTTGGCGCAAAAGATTTTACTGCAAACAAGGACCTGACTGTAAAAAAACTTAAAGAAGCAAAGGTTGTTGTGGATAAACCTGACAGAAAAGTGGTAAAGGCAGTTTTTCTGGTAGAACCAGAATGGTATCATTGATAATAATTACGAACATGTGGTTTTTCTCGAAATAAGAAAAAATTATCCATTTCTTGCTGTTGATTCCCGTTTTGTGTATCTCGGAGAGGGTACGCATGTATGCGGTATTAACTGGGGAATGAGCGGTAATTCAGATGCAAATAGGTTTAAATATTACGCATATCCTGATTCAGGGAAAACGTTAAATTACAAACTTGGTCCATTGAAAGCCACGCAGAGCAATAAAATCGGCGTGGTAAACTGGTTATATGCCCATGATGGGAAAGGAGAAGGAGCAGGTTTAATCTGCCCTGGTTTGCTTGGCAAGGGGGAAGATTTCATTTTTATCAATGCTGTTCCCCAGAAAAAACAATTGAAAAAAAACAATTATATTGAGGTGTTTTTTATCACAATGCCAATTTCAAAGAATTTCAAGATTCTGCAGCAGATATACGATGAAATAAAGACAGTGAAGTGGGTGTATGAGTGAAATGAGTGGGAAAGAAAATGGGATATCTTTATTCACTTGGGTGCTGCGGCACAGACAAAACTACGGATAAATCCGC
>DAONMJ010000048.1:3500-11998 GCA_035392545.1 bacterium | reverse complement strand
TTATAAAAGAGGGGCTGGGGGAGATTTCAAAAAATCCCCCTTAGTCCCCCTTTTGTAAAGGGGGAAATTATGAGGAGAAATTTGAAAGGGGGGAGAATGAGAGGAGGAAAAAGAGGGGCTGGGGGAGATTTCAAAAAATCCCCCTTAGTCCCCCTTTTGTAAAGGGGGAAATTATGAGGAGAAATTTGAAAGGGGGGAGAATGAGAGGAGGAAAAAGAGGGGCTGGGGGAGATTTCAAAAAATCCCCCTCAATCCCCCTTTTGAAAAGGGGGAAATTATGAGGAGAAATTTGAAAGGGGGAGAATAGAAGAAGGGATTTGAAAAGGGGGAAAGTATTATAAATGTCTGACCATGACAAGGGAAGTACCCACCTTTGAGTGAACTTCACCTATTTCCACAAACTGGTTTTTTTTGTAAAGTTGGATTGCTGGAAGATTGTCCTGCCTGACTTCCAGCTTTACAGTGTCTGTATGTTTTTTTAGATAATCAAGACCGTTTTTTAACAGATTTCCTCCAATACCACGACCGCGCATACTTTCACATACGACCATTGTGATGACCTGTCCTGCATCATGGTATTTTCTGTCTGCAATACTACTTTTCCGGAAAAACTTCACAAAATCAAACAATGATGTGAGTACTTTGTGGAAGCAAATCCCACTGTATTTACCTGAAATAAAATTGAACAGTGAAGGAAAAAAACTCAGAAAAAAAACATTCAAATAGATGTTTAAGGGATTTACGCTCATGATGGTAAAACCAGCGATTTTCCCATTTTCACATGCAACGATAAATCCATTTTTTTCAAGTTTTCGTACGTATGAAAGAAAATCAATAAACATTTTTTCAGGGATATGCCTGCCAAAGATTGTGTGTAATTGATGTTTGAACCCATCAATGTATAATCGTGCGCATTCAGGCAAATCAGAATTTATCGCTGTTCTGTATTCCACACCTTTATTGTAACACAGAGACAACCTTGTCAGAATGAAAAGTCGCAGGTATAATTTTTTCAATGGAATTAATTCTTCTTGTCATTGCTGGCTATATCACAGGAAGTATTTCTTTTGCATACCTATTCACTTTTTTTCTGACAGGTAAGGACATCCGCACAATTGGCACAAAAAACCCTGGGGCTGCAAATGTTGCAAGGGAAATTGGCAAAAAGTGGGGGATTATTGTCTGGCTTGCTGATACAATCAAGGGCGCAGGGATTATGGCTGTTGCCAGTTTTTCTGGCATTACAAATGAAATCTTTCTGACAATTATTGGCATTTCTGCTGTCATCGGTCATTGCTATCCAGTTTTTCTGAAATTCAAAGGTGGAAAGGGCATTGCTACAATGGGTGGGGTGATGCTATACCTTGCGCCACTTGTGTTTCCTTTCATCATTGGATTCTGGTTCATTGCCCAGGCAATTAACCCGCGTTCACTGAAAATCATTCTTCCTGAGGTAATATTGTTCTTTGTAATACTCTGGCAGATTTACCCGCACGCTTTCACAAACCTTGCAATTTCAACATTGCTTTTGATTATTACCAATGCCTTTATCAATCGGGAAGCATTAAAGGAAATGAGGAGAGCCCATTGATTCTCTGGAAAAGAAAATTATACAGAATTATTCTGGGAGGACTTGTTCCCTTTGTGTATCTTTTGACAAAAGACCCTCTTGCGCCTGCTTTGATTGCTTCGTTTTTTTTATTCTGGTTACTGTTGATGGAATTTGAAAGGTATCTTCATCCAGGCTTCTGGAACTGGCTTTTGAAACACTCTCCAGGTATATTCAAAACAAGGCCAGGGGTTCTTACAGGTGATACAAATTTCATGATAGCGTCGTTTATTTCTGTTTTATATTTTCCATTACCTGTTGCTGTTGCGAATTTACTTTTTCTCACTTTTGGTGATGCCGCAAGTGCAATGATTGGCACAAAATATGGAAAACTCCACATTTTTCCTGGAAAAACTGTTGAAGGCATGCTTGGTGGAATTATTATCAATTGTATTATTGGAGTGCTTGTTTCTTTTTACTTCGCGATACCATTTGAAATTTTATTTGCTGGAGTGCTGACTGGTTGCATCCTTGAAGTATTACCATTAAAAATTGATGACAACCTCACAGTAGGAATAATTCCAGGCATTTTGATGACAATCTTGCTTAATGGTTAAAAAATACTGATGAGATGTTTATATGCCTTTTCTTCGCAACAAGGAAAATATTTCGTTTCCAAATTCTTGTTTCTGCCATCTTTTCAGACATTCTGTTTTTTCCATGTCCTCCAATGAACGTATATTTGACGAAGCAAGAGTAACAATCTGATGATGGGATAACACAAGATGGCATTGTATTCCCAGATTTTCTGCTTTTGACTGCCTCCACTCGTATAGTTTTTCCGCTTTCTGGGAAAAGAAAGGATGATGTACTTTTTTATGGTAGGTAGCTTTGTATTGTCTGGCAGGGCATTTTTTTATTCTCTCAAGTAATTCTTCAAGATGTTTCTGAATATGTCTGTGATTTGATGTGATGGATTGAAGTTTTTTAAGGTCAATGTGTTCGGTTGTGGCAATTTTGAATATGGTGTCTTTATCAAGAACCCTGAAGGGTGGAATGTCTTTTTCCTTTGCAATAATATCTCTGAATTCAACGATTGCTTCCACGATTGCCATCTTTTTTTTTGGAATTTTCCCTGCTCCCCTGATAATTTTTGTCTTTGCTGGTTTTCCATTGAGTACTGACCGGGCAAGTGCTTCGCATTCTTCAATGACCCATTCTGTTCTGTGCATTTTGTTTAAATCTTCTCTTAACCTGTCAGCAAGAGGCAAAAGATACTTTGTGTCACTGGTTGCGTAATCAAGCATTTCAGGAGTCAGTGGTCTTATTCCCCAGTTGCTTTTCTGGTGTCTTTTGTCAAGATGGACATGAAAGTGTTTCTCAAGCAGATTGGCAAGGCCTGTCTTTTTTTCTCCGAGAAAGTGGGCTGCAATCTGGGTGTCAAAAAGATTATTTATTATGATGCCTGAGTGCTGGTAGAGCATCTGTACGTCATAAACAGAACCATGAAGCACCTTTACAATATGGGGGTTGGTGAATACTTCGTTCAATACATAAGTATTTTTTATTTTCAGAGGGTCAATGATGAAATTTTCGCTTCTTGTTGAAACCTGTATCAGGCAAATTTTTGAGTGATAACTGTAAAGAGAATCGCCCTCAATGTCAAAAGCAATTTCTTCTTCTTTTTTCAATCTTTCTACCAATGTCACCAGGTCTTTTTCTTTATCAATAAAATCTGCCGTGCCAGCGCCAGTGATTTGAGACCCATTGAAAAACGAAATGCCATTAAGAAGTTTTGACATTATGCTGGTATAATGTTTTATTGTTTTTTTTATCATTCTTCCAGTGGTGTATTCTTAAGGTACAGGGAATCAAGGTAACTCTGAAGTATAATCTGTGCTGCAAGTTTATCTCTGATTTTTTTCCTTTTTTTTCTACTGAGGTCTGCCATCAGCAAAATATTTTCTGCTTCAATGGTTGTCATTCTCTCGTCCCAGGGGATAAATTCTGCCTTAATCATGTTTTTAAGTTTTGTGACAAAGGAAAGCATTTTTTCAGCGCGCACACTTAAAGAACCATCATCTCTTAAAGGCACTCCATACACAATTCTTGCCACATTGTATTTTTTTACAATCTCTTTAATTTTCTCATGTTCTTTTCCATTAACATCAATGGTTCCAAGTCCGCGCGCAACCATTCTAAACTGGTCGCTGATTGCAACTCCTATCCTTTTTTCACCAAGGTCAAGAGCAAGAACCCTCGTATTTTCCATAGTGTTCAATTGATGAAGCCACTTTCAATGCCTGAAACACATCTTTCACATCATGAACCCTGAAAATTTTAGCCCCTCCATAATATCCTGCAACGCAACTTGCAATTGTCCCGGGTAACCGTTTTTCAGGATTTGTTTCATTTGAAATTTTCCCGATAAATGACTTTCTTGAAGTGCCCAGAAGTATTGGCAAAGCATAACAGGTAAATTCCCTCAACCTGCTTATGATTTCAAGGTTATCGATAACCCTTTTCCCGAACCCAATTCCAGGGTCAATGATGATGGATTGAATGTTTACTCCGTTTTCCACAGCAACATCTATTCTCTCCCTGAAAAATTCGCTTATTTCGCCGATGACATCATGATAAAAAGGATTTTTCTGCATATTTTCAGGACTTCCCTTCATATGCATCAGCACAAGTCCGCAACCAGTGTCTGCAATAAGTTTAATCAGTTTTTCATCCCGTCTGAGAGCGTAAATATCATTGATAATGTCAGCGCCTTCTTCTAATGCCGCTTTTGCAACAGAATATCTTGACGTATCGCATGAAATCAGGGACTTTGTTTTTGCTCTCAGTTTTTTTATAACAGGGATCACCCGTCTTATTTCTTCTTCTTCGCTCAAACTTTCTGCGCCTGGTCTGCTGGATTCTCCGCCAATATCAATGATTGAAGCACCCTCGCTTTCCATTTCAAGCGCCCTTTCTACAGCAATCGCCACATCTCCGTAGAATTTGCCTCCGTCTGAAAATGAATCAGGAGTAACATTCAAAATCCCCATAATCATAAAATCTTTTATTTCAATTTTTCTACCTCTTACAAGGAATTCTGCAGATGGATGTTCGTAATTTTCAATTATTTTCAAAATTTCATGTCCAATTTTCTTCAGGTTAAAAAACTGATTTTCGAGTTTTTCAGCAAGTTTTCTGTACTGTTTTACAGTTGCCATGATCACAATGTCAACAATTTTGTCTTCAAGGTTCAATACAGAATAAGGAATCGCTGCGTCAGCGCCAACAGCAAGGGTTTCCTGCTTGATAACATTTGCCTGTTTTACATTAACACCTGAAATTTTCACACAATAATGGCGGGTCTTTGGCTCCATCAAGCGGATGCCTTCAGGGTGAACATCAATATTTTTTAATTCTTTTTGTGCTGTACAAGGACTGAGAACACGGATATCCATTATTTCAGTTTTTTCAGAAGTGCTTTTCTGTAATCTTCTGCCTCAAGGTTTTCAATGCCTTTGATTTCTTCTTCTGTAAAGTATCTGATTTTTCCAACCATCATTCCAATGGACTGCATTTTTGATGTTTCTTCTGTCATCCATGAGCGGGCAAACGCTTCTTTCAATGTTGTACCCACACACACTGCACCGTGGTTTTTCAGTAACACCACATTGTATTTTTTTATCTGTTCAACAACCGCTTGTCTGATTTCTTCACCTGCTGGAATTACATAATCAATTACTGGTATTTCCCTTCCAAGAATTGCGACAAAATCAGGGTAAAATGGTTTCAGTTCAACACCTGCTGATATCAGGCCAAGTGTTACTGGTGGATGGGTATGAATCACAGCGTTGATATCGGGTCGTGCAAGATAACATCCAAGATGCATGGAAATTTCACAGGTGGGTCTCAATGACCCGTATTGTTTTCCTGTTTTCAAATTGATTTTTACCCACTGATTTTCTTTTATTTCATCAAGGGCAAAGCCACTCGGTGAAAGATAAACAAAATCGCGGTCCCTTGCGCTGATATTCCCACCAGGCCCTGCTGCAAGATTTTTTTCAAGGACAAGTTTTCCGTATTTACACAATTGCTTTCTCACGCTTTCCATTTAGTTGCTCCTTTTTCTACAACCTCACACAATTTTTATCTTTGCAAACTTCCTTTTGCCAACCTTCACAATTTTTCCATTTATTTCTATTTCAGCGTTGATATCTGAAATGGTTTTGCCATCAATTTTCACAGCACTTTGCTGTATCATTCTTTTTGCTTCTGATTTTGACGGAACAAGTCCTGCAACAAATAAAATCTCCACAATATTTGCTTTGTGTCCACCAAATTTTTTTGCTTCTATCTCAACAACTGGGATTTCTTCAGGTAATTGTTTTTCCTTGAAAATTCTATCAAAGTTTTCTTCTGCTTTTTCTGCCTCTTTTTCTCCAAAAAACTGTTTCACTATGTTTTTCGCAAGATATGCCTTTGCCTGCCTTGGGTTTTCTTTCATCAGGTTATTAAAACTCTTCGTGTCAATATCTGTCAACAGACCAGCGTATGACTCCATCAAATTGTCCTGAATGGACATAACTTTACCAAACATATCATCAGGCGTTGTTGAAACAGGAATATGGTTTTTATATGTTTTGCTCATCTTCAATTTGCCATCAGTTCCAACAAGAATCGGCATTGTGATAACAATTTGTTTTTCCTGTCCAAAAAACTCCTGAAGTGCTCTTCCTGCAAGCAGGTTGAACTTTTGTTCAGTGGCTCCTATTTCAATATCTGATGCAAGTACCACTGAATCATATCCCTGAAAAAGCGGATACATAAATTCATGAAGGTAAATGGCTTTTCCTGATTTATACCTTGCTGAAAAATCATCCCTTTCAAGAATTTGAGCCACTGTGAAGCAGGATGCTATTTTGATGAATTCTTCTATGGAGAGAATTCTAAGCCAGTTTCCATTGTAAACAAATTCCGCTTTATTAACATCAAGAATCTTACTTACCTGTTCAACATAGGTGGTTAAATTTCTCTTTATCTCTTCTATTGAAAGAATCGGTCTGGTTTCATTTCTTCCAGTCGGGTCTCCAATTCTTGCAGTAAAGTCCCCTATGAGAAAAAACACCTTGTGCCCCAGGTCCTGAAATTCCCTCAGTTTCCTGATGACGACCATATGACCAATGTGTATTTCAGGGCTTGTTGGGTCTATTCCATACTTCACCCTTAATGGTTTACCTGTTGAGATACTTCTTTCAAGTTTTTTCTTAAGTTCTGCTTCCTCAATCACATCAACTGTGTTTTTCTTGATAATTTCAAATTGCCTTTCAATGTCTTTCATATCATTTTCTCCCTGATTAAGCATTATTATTGTACTCCAGAATGGATTTTTTAAGAAAATTTAGGAAGGTTCCATCTGTACCTGATGGCAAGAATTCTCAGTACAAAAACTGTTCCCATTGAAAGATAGGAAGTAAGATTAATATCGCATGTTCTGTAGCATGCCCAGAATACAAGACATCCAGCAAAGGAGCATGTCGCGTAAATTTCTTTATTCAGCACCATTGGCACCTCATTGGCAAGAATATCCCTGATAATACCACCACCGATTGCTGTACTCATTCCAAGAACAATCATACCAATCATTCCCAGGCCACTCTGATATGCAATGATAGACCCTGTTGCTGTGAAGGAAGCAAGTCCGATGGCATCTGAAATAAGAAAGATTTTTGTGTAGACAGCAATGTTTCTTTTTCCCTTCACAACAATTGCCGCCCCAACTCCAACAAGGGATAAAAACACATAACCTGGACCAGTCAACATCACAGGTATTTTCTGAACCATAATATCCCTGATAGCGCCGCCTCCAAGCGCTGTGACAATCCCAAATAAAATAATTCCAAACAGGTCAAGTTCTTTTATGATGCCCTTGATTGCGCCTGAAAAAGAAAACGCAATAAGTCCCACAGCATTCAAAAATACAAAATATGTTTCTGTCATTGGATTGAGTTGAGAGAAGTTCTTATCCTTTCAATGTCAAATGTTTTCACGATAAAATCTGCTTCTTCAAGCATTGATTCTGGAAGCAGGGATGAAATGGCAATACAGGTCATGCCAGCATTTTTTGCTGCCTTTATTCCAGCAGGAGAATCCTCTATTACCACGCATTCTACTGGAAGCAGTTTCAGTTTTTCAGCGCATTTCAAGTAAATATCCGGCGCTGGCTTTGGTTTTTCAATATCCTGGTAACCAAGGACAAGAGCAAAACATGGCATTAACTTTGATTTTTCAAGCAGGTTTCTGATAAATCTTATGTCAGAGTTTGAAGCCACGGCAAGTACATAATATTTACGCATCGCATGAATGAATTCAGAAGCACCTGGCATCAATTTTGCGCCGTTTTTTGATAACTCCAGAAGTTTCTCCCGCTTTTCTTCAATCAATGACTCAATGTTGATGTTATCAGGAATTTTTCCTTCTGTTTTCAACTTTTTAAGAAAATCCTTATCTGAAATTCCAATGCCACTGGCATAATCTTTTTGTTCAAGTTTTATGCCATATTGAGCAAAAATTTGTTCCCAGGCAATCTGATGCAGAATTTCAGAATCAAAAATCACTCCATCAAGGTCAAAAATCACTGCCTTTATAGCCATCTTTTCCTCAGTAATAGGTTTGTGAAAAATAGAGATGATGTCATTTAACGATGTAATGATACATATTTTACCACACCTGATTTTTTCCCTGTGTTTTCAGGGAAATTCCCCCGCCTTTTTTTCTACCTCTTATTGTTCTTTGTAAAATCTCTTTTTTTATTCTCCCCCTTTTCAAAATCTCCCCCAGCCCCTCTTTTTCCTCTTCTTGTTTTCCCCCTTTACAAATTCCTCTTCTCATTCTCCCCCTTTTCAAAAGGGGGATTAAGGGGGATTTTGAAATCTCCCCCAGCCCCTCTTTT
>DAONMJ010000048.1:0-3400 GCA_035392545.1 bacterium | reverse complement strand
AAAGGAAGTCGACCTGAAGTTGGCGGGGACTCATAAAGGAAGAATCCCTGAAACAGGCAGGGTACGGTTCTTGCGAGGAAATTTTTTATCGTTTATCATTGTTCTGTCGCAGAACAAATTTTCACAATTTTTACTGGAGACAGGTTTATGAATAAATCAAAAATTGGTGTAATCGTTGGAGCAGGCGAAAATTTTGACCAGATTTTTCAAAGAGTGAAAATGCTTGATTTCTCATTGTGCCAGATAGGTTTTGTGGCTGAAAACATGGGCATGTTTAACCCGAAAATGATCAGACAGAAGGCAGATGAATACGGAATTGAAATTTTTTCTGTTTTTCTTCTTTTCAAGGGACAGATTTTTAACCTGAAGGATGGCCCTGCGACAATGGGTTTTGTGGCGCCTGACTACCGCTCACAGAGATTGAAACTTGCTCTTGAATTTTCTGATTTTGCAAGGGAAATAGGAACAAAACACATTGTCTGTCATGTTGGTTTTATTCCTGACGATGAACTTGACCCCCTGTATATTTCCTTTATTCCTGTGATGAGAAAGGTTGTTGAAAAGTGCAGAGACAACGGTCAAAATTTCTGTTTTGAAACAGGCCAGGAACTTCCATCAACGCTGAAAAGAACGATTATTGACATTGGTCTTGACAACACTGGTATTAACCTTGACCCTGCCAATTTAATTCTTTACGGAAAGGCAAATCCAGTTGATGCTGTTGAGATATTCGGTCAATATGTTAGAAGCATACATGGCAAGGATGGACTCTGGTCCAATAGAGATGAGTATTTGGGTAAAGAAGTTCCTGTTGGCGAAGGTATGGTGAATTTTCCCATCATTATCCGAAGATTGAAAAAGATGGGATTTCAGGGACCTGTGATTATTGAAAGAGAAATATCAGGTGAACGCCAGATTCAGGATATCAAAAAGGCAGTTGAGTTTTTTTCAATGCTCCTTTAAATTGCAATCTTATAGGTCAATTCAATGGCTTTTTCAAACGGCGGTATTTCAAGAAAATTTTGAACAATGTTTGTTCCATCTTCAAGAAAGCAGTAAAAAAACTGTGGAATCGTGCTTTTCCCTGATAGTGTAATAGATAGATGGGAATTTGTGTGCGTCATGCTGACAATTTTTGAGTCAAGACGATTTTTAAGATATGCCACAATATAGTCATATGGTTTGAAAATGTGCGGCATTTTTTTTATGTCATTTGTAATCATTCCAATCGTCATTTCAAAATCAGAAAAAGCAAGCTTTTCACAGTTTTTTTCGTGAAACATCAAACAGCCAAAACTCAAGTTTTCAATGCCTCTTTTAATCTGAAATACTCCATTTTCAACTGCTGAAAGAATTGAGGTTGCTGTATCCAGAAAATCAATATCAGCGCCCTTTTCAGTGATTCTACCAGGATTTGACACAACATTGAAAATGTCCTGGTTTTCATCAAGATAGTCAATGCAGAAATTGATAATGCCAAATGGTTTTGGTTCCCACAAAAGTCCACGTGGGTCAGAAAAAATTTTACCTGGTTTCAAAAAACTGGCTGAAAAAGTTTGCTGGCGTTGTTTGAAAAAACTGATGGCATTGTATCCAATCTGAGACCTGTGAGCATTGATAATTTTTGCTGGTTTGATGTTGAGATGATTGAAAAAACTGTCTATCTGTTCAAAGTGGGTATTGAGTTGTTCAAAACTGAATTCCTTTCCATCGCTTCCCATATAAATTGAAGGGTCTTTTTCATGAAAGTCCTGCGTAAATGCATGGGCTGAAAACTCTGCTTTTGACTGGTGATAGAATTCCCTGATGTGAGACGTTGATTCCTGATTGACCTGGTTAATGCATAACCCTACATGTGGAGTAAAACCTGATTCATTCAGTATTGAAACATACCTGAATTGATTGGCAGGGCTCTGTTCAAAATGACCCGAACCAGTTGCATCATTGATTCTGCAGGTAACAAATGGTGGAACTGCCTTGAAAACGAATGGTTTTTTTGCTGTAAGTATCAGAGACCTCCAGAAGATACTGTCAAAGCCAGCAGTATGACCCAGACAATTTTTATGCCAGATTCCCTGAGAAACACTGATAATGCAAATTTTCCCCCTGCCATATTTTTTCCAGATTCCAGCAGGGTTTTCTTTATGATTTCTCAAAAAAACATTCCAGGTTTCGTCAGGGTCTGAAGGGCAACTGGTGAGCACAGGAATATTTGTCTGGATGGTTTTTTGCGCTGCCATGTCTGAAATCCAGCCATCTTCGATGGAAAAAGAACCGGTTTTTTCAATGTTGAACCGTGTAATACCTGTGTACGGGGATAGGGCTTCTTGATAGGTGTTAAGTGTTCCGTCAAAAATCACCAGCCCCATTCCGGCTGAGACCTGTTTAAAAATAAGTCGCCAGTCAGATGGCCCGAGTTTTCTTGCTGTGCCTTCCTGGGCAATGATGAGTAAATTTACATCGTCAAGTTCTACTGAATCAACAAGGGTGTAAGATATGTCTATTGATTGATACCAGATTTGATAGAAATCCAGAGCATTCAGGATTGAATTTTCAAACCGCTGATAACTGACAAAATCAGAACTGTCACACAGGACAACTGTTTTCATACTTATTCCCAGCTTGCGTGGTTTTTTTCCATCTTTGTAAACGAAATACCATGAGTTTGCCTGTATCTTTCAACAAGTTCGTCAAGAAAAATCAGCATGGTTTGTTCAAATAGGGACCCACCAAACTGGCTGCTTTCAGGAAGATTGAAATAAAATGACCTATCACACAGTTTTGTCAAAGGATTTTTTGTCGCAGTTAAATAGATGGTTGTTGTTTTTGATTTTTTTGCAGCTTCAACAGGAACCCAGAGCATTTTTGACCTTCCAGTTTTTGAAATTACAATCAACAGGTCCTTGTTTTGCATTGTCGGGCACAACCCGCCGATAAAATAACTTTCCCTGCCAAGGTGTCTCAATCTCATCGCAAAAGCGCGTGCCATCATTCCGCTTCGTCCAAGCCCCCATACAAAAATCCTGTCACTGGTATCAAGCAGTTTGATGATTTCATCAATATAATGTTCAGGGATATTTTTTGTTGCCTGCGCAATTTCCTTTATGATTTTGCTATTCATAATGTTTATTTTAATTCCATGTGGTATTTTCCGCAATTTTTTGATGTCAACAATTTTTTGTTGCATTTCTGGTCTTTACAAAATTTCCTTCAGTTTTCTCTACTTATACAAAATCTCCTTCTTTTATCTTCCCCCTTTTCAAATTCTTTTTTTCGTTCTCCCCCTTTACAAAATACCTTCTCCAGGTCTCCCCCTTTCAAATTTCTCCTCATAATTTCCCCCTTTACAAAATTCCTTCCTCCATATCCCCCTTTTCAAAAGGGGGACAAAGGGGGATTT
>DAONMJ010000047.1:0-12512 GCA_035392545.1 bacterium | reverse complement strand
CCTTTTTCATCTTTGACAGGGGATTTGAATAGAGCGAAGTCAGGAATTGCGAGCGCATATTCTGAAACACATCGGTTACACAGTATGGTAAATTAACCTCAGGCAATCAGGGTTAATTTGAATAGAAACATTGATAGCCAGTGTATCGATATTCGCATTTTCTCCTCTCGTAAAATTACCTCCTTTTTTTCCCCCTTTACAAAACCACCTGGCAATTTTCCCCTTTTGTAAAATTCCTCTCTCCATTTCCATTTTTTCAAAATTTCTCCACTCGTTTTCCCCCTTTATGAAATACTTTCTTTTACTCTCCCCCTTTTGAAAAGGGGGACAAAGGGAGATTAGAAATCTTCCCCAACCCCTCTTTTACAAAGATGGGGGTAGAATGGAGATTGACAAAGAAAGGAGCCTCATTAATAAGACAAACATATCTATGTTTTTCATATAAGCAGACAAACCATTTTATTTTTTTCTTTCATTGATGTATAATTTGAAAGAAAAACCCAAAGAAAACACGAGGAGGAAATATGAAAAAAAACTGGATTATTGCAATAATAGTGATTGTCTTGTGTTTGATTTTTTATCAGGTGTTGAAATTTCAGTACAATAGACTCATTGCCCTTGATCAGAAAGTCAAACAATCCTGGGCTCAGGTTGAAAATGTTCTTCAAAGGCGGGCTGATTTGATTCCAAATCTGGTCGCAACAGTCAAGGGCTACGCCAAACATGAAAAAGAACTTTTCATTGAAGTAACTAATGCAAGGTCCTCTTTACTTGCAGCAAAAACAGTAGAAGAAAAAAGCCGCGCCTCAGGAGATTTTGAAAAAGCCATCAGTAAACTTCTTCTGGTGGTTGAAAATTATCCCCAATTAAGGGCAAGTGAAAATTTTTTACGCCTTCAGGACGAACTTGCAGGAACAGAAAACAGAATTGCAGTTGAAAGAAAAAAATACAATGATGCTGTGAACGATTACAATAGAATAGCAAAGAGTTTTCCGGTGTTATTGTTTGTTCATACGTTTGGGTTTGACACTGAAAAACCATATTTCCAGGCAGAAAGTGGATCCTCGCAAAAGCCCGAGGTTAAGTTTTGATGAAGATAAGCGCAAAAGTGAAAACATTATCCAGAGAGGAAAAAATCTCGCAAGTAGAACCCGGTAAATTCATTGTTCATGTCAAAACGCCCCCCATTGAAGGTAAAGCAAATGAAGAAGTAATAAAAATCATTTCAAAATTTTTCAAAGTCCCGAAATCAAAGGTAAGGATTATTGCGGGGCACAAAAGTAAAAATAAAATTATTGAAGTTTTGCAATGAAACGAGTATATCTTTATAATCATATAAAAACTGGGAACAAAATCCTTATTTCAGATGAACCAGCACATTATATCAAACATGTACTGAGGATGAACCCTGGTTCAACATTCTGCGCATTTGATGGAAGCGGGAATGAATACATTCTTAAAATCAAAAAAATATCTTTGAATGCCATTGAGTCAGAAATCGTTGAAGAAAAATACACAGAGGAAAAAGAACCAGAAATTTCAATTGAACTCTGTCTTTGCCTGTGCAAAAATAAAACATTTGAAAATATCCTGAAAAAAGCAGCAGAAATCGGAGTTTCAACAATCATCCCGATTAAAAGCGCGAGGAGTGTTTCCGATGTTGATGACAAAAAATCATTCGTCAAAATTGAAAGATGGAAGAAAATTGCTGCAGAAGGAAGTAAAATTGCTGGAAGAACAAGAATTCCAGAAATTATAAAAGTTGAAAACTTTGAAACTGTTATTTCCCGAAATGTCCCTGGAATTTTATTCTGGGAACAATCTAGAATGCCCATTAAGGATATTCTCAACAATCTTTCTTCAAAAATAAAAGAAGAACGCAGCATTACAATATTCATCGGGCCAGAAGGCGGTTTTACTGATGAGGAAGTGAAGAAAACAATCAGGAATCAAATTTTTGTTGCAAGCCTGGGACCAAGAATACTCAGTGTTGAAACCGCGAGTATTCTGGCACTTGGCATCGTATCTTATGAACTCGGCTTTTTCAGTAATAAATAAAGAGACCTATAATTTTATAATCGTTCCTGTATCAAGAGATTCTTTTTCCTTCGATACAATTTCCAGACTATTGACAGCAGCCTCAGGCGTAATTACCTGAAACTCTTTATTATGAACAACATGGTCAATAAAATAGTTCAATTCAAAGAAATACCCGCCAAGGTCTGAAATATTCCCACCTGATACCTGAGAAGTTTTTCTTTCAAGTTGAGGTCTATCAATTCTTCCATCAGCATAGTAAACCGTCAACGTTGGTTCTGATGTGGAATCAAAATCCACAACCGCTTTCTCAAATTGCGCAATAAACTTCATCTCAAACGGAAAATTTGAAGTCATATCCCATGCGCCCTCTGCAAAAGCAGTAACTCCATCTGGAAATGAATAGGTTGTAAAAACATGGGTATAACCCTCTTCCTGTGAAAAAGTACCACGAGAATATAATGACAATGGCCTCTGGCCGAGCAGGTACAAAATATAATCAACATCATGGATATGTAAATCAAAAAGTGCTCCACCAGACCGCTCACTATCAAGCAACCAGTTTTGCCAGCCCCAAGTAGGTTTCGGACTGAGTCTTGTACATGTAATAGTAATGAGTTTTCCAAATCTACCCTGGTCATAATTTTTCTTCATGAACGCATATTCTGGCCAGAATCTTACTACCTGCGCAACCATAAACTTTACCCTTTTTCCCTTGCAAACTCTTACCATTTCTTTTGCATCCTCAACGGTCAAAGCAATTGGTTTTTCGCATACAACATCCTTCCCTGCTTCTGCTGCTTTTACCACATAATCCTTGTGAAGAAATGTGGGCAGGCAGATGTCAATGATGGTAATTTCTGGTTTTGCAAGAACCTGGTCTGCCGTAAGATAAGGAAGTGCGCCAAATTTTTCCGCAAGGGATTTGGCTTTATCTCCCCTTTCGTCAACAATTGCTGCAATTTTTACATTTGGTAACTGCGAATAAACTTCTGCATGCATTGACCCCATAAATCCGGCTCCGATTATTGCGACTCTAACCATTTTTTCTCCTCCTCAGGTATGAAAGTAGGAAAACAATTACTTCCAGTTTACCGTATAAACAAGTAGATTTTTACCTTTCGCCAGCACATAGAAATTTGTCGTTATTGCAGCATCTCCGTTTTTCACTGACTTATCTATTGAATAATGCCATATGTTTTTCCTGCTTCTATCAGCAAAATAATACCACTGATTCCATATGCCAATTACCGATTCAATCATATCCTGATCAAATGTAAGCAGGCGCACCTCATCGCCAAGGGTGAATTTAATAATTTCATTGCCACTGATTGAAAAAATATACACAAGGTTATTCTTTAAACCAGCACACACATATTCCACTCCCGAAGAATACCTGATATTCTCTATCTGACTACCAATTTTCCTGCTCCATGCAAGATTCCCTTCATTATTGTAAAGGAAAAATTCTCCTGATACAGTACCAGCAGCCACCCATGCGCAGTCCTGGCTTATTCTCAAGCTGTTTACCCAATCAGGCAAAGAACGGACCCAGAATACCTCTCCTTTTGAATCAAGGTAATAAATTTTCTCATTTACAGCGTAAACCCAAAATTTACCGTTTTCTCCGATTGATATCGCCCTGACAAGATTTCCTGGCTTTTTCTGATAAATCACTTTTGTTCCTTCGGCAAGACATATTTTCCCATCAAGCGAAGCCCAGGCGGAATATTGCCCATCAGGCGAAATTGCAACCTTCACAATCTCGTCCTGCTCTTTAAACGTTCTGCGAACGTTGCCATTTCGACCGAGCAGATAAATTTTCCCGTCCCTGCAACCAACAACAATTGAATTACCACTTCTTGAAGTTGCAACACTCAAAATTTCATCCGCTGCCTCATAAGTCCATCGATATAAATTCTCTGGTATCAGAAGTTCTTCAGGAATGCCCTTGTCCTGAAATTGAAGTACAAATCTCTGGAAATAGTTGGGAAGAAATTCATAGTTTTCATTCCTGTATTCATAAATTTCAACAGGTTCTCTGTTTCCTGCCCTGTACACACGAACCTGGAAGATATACATATTTTCAATATTCACAAGAGAAGGTTCAAGTATATATTTCACATTCAGTATCTTTACAATTTTGTCCCTCTCCTCAAGATCATCAACGATATCCTGTCGGGTCAACTTTTGTTCTGCAAGGGTCTTATCAAGAATCTGGTCCTTTACGATAATATAGGTTTTGCCATTCATGTCAACGAGTTTTTCCTTGAAAATCGCCCCCGCATTTGAAAGAAACCCTGGCAGATTCTGAAGTTTCATATCAAGAACAAGAATTACCTGCGGTTCAATTTTTGCATTTAAGATTCTTATCCGTTGTTGAATGATGTTTTGAGATGGCGCATTATTATGAAAGTTTCTTGCCTGAATGCGTGTAAGAAGTTCCTGATAGGTGGTAATCGCCTGAAGGATTAGACCTTCTGATTCTAAAAGATTACCAAGGTTGAACATGTATTTTGCATCCGGAATGTAGGAATGTTCCAGATACAGCCGGACATATTTAATTGCTTCCTTTGGTCTTGCATTATCAATCGCATAGTCGGCAAAAATTCTATAAATGTAAGCCGTTGGCGGTGCGTTTCTTAATACATCGAGTGCTTCTTGAGTTCTTGGCCAGTGCGAAGGCCAGTTATTTGGATTGAAGGGCTCTGCGGCAAGAGTCAATTGTTCTGCTTTTCTTAAATATTTGTCAGCGAGTCCATGATCACCTGCATTGTAATACTGTTTTGCTTTTTCTATACAGGTCCAGACATTTGAAACAAAAATAGGACGAAGTTCTTTATTCTTTTCGTACCAGACCTGCGCAAAGACGTTTGTACTCAATGCAATAAGAACCAATAAACAAAAAATATTTCTCATGTTATCTACCCGTTGTTTTGAATATCAAATGTCCAAATTGGGCTGGATTATCGATTTTCCCTGTCCATGTGACAGCTGGCAGATGATCAGAAACTCTTTGAAAATTAATTTCCCATTTGCTGGTATCGGGTTTAATTGTGCCAAAATCAGAAAAAGGAATCATTATTTCAGCAATCCAGCCAGAATTTGTTATCCTGGTTGTTGCAATCCATTGTGATTGCCATTCTGTATCATTATCATCAGTAGTATACTTTTTCCATACATAAGCAAACTTCAAAAAACCAGTTGCTTGTATAGTATATTGATACCATCTACTCTCAGATGATAAAGGGTTAATACATATCGTTAAAAAATCGTTACTGTCGAATGTTAATGAAGAAGCATCCGTATCCAGACAATTAAAAAGCAAATAAATTTTTTCATCATCAAAGGTTACCATAACAGACGTTTGAACTTCTGATGGAACCTTTTCTCCTATAACATAAACCATTGTTCTATCTTCTGTCAATGATCTCCATATTCTATCATTTGGATTGCCATCAACAACAGGTGGCTCTTGTGTTTTCATAGCCACCAATTTTTTAAGAGCCACTTCAGGTACACCCGTCAGTAACATCTCTTGCTTTTTCTGAATTTCAGGAATTTTTGTTCTCAGTACCACAGGAATTTTTTTGTCAGCCAGATAACGTCTTGCCTGGGTTCGCAACGGCTCAATATCCTGGCGGCTCAAATTTACCAGCGTGTACAATCCTTTTTCTTCTCCAAGCCTGCACAATGCCCATGACGCCTTCAATTTCACCTCAAGTTCTGAATTTTCAAGAATCCTTAAAAGATCAGGAATTGCAACTGATGCATTCAATAGAGCGATCGACTCCACTGCCATTGACTGTATTTGAATATCTGAATTTTTGATATCTCTTATGGCAATTTTTAATCCATCAGCATTACCAAGCATGGCAAGTGCGTACGCGGCATAACTCTGCATTTCAGGATCTTCCTTCTTCAACTGAGCAGTCAATAAAGGAATCGCCTGAGTAATATGAGCTTTTCCCATACCAAGCATTGCAAGTTTTTTTATGTCATCCGACTCATTGAAAAGCATCTCCTTCATTACTGTGAATACAGCTGCTTTTGGCTGGTAATTTAGAAGTTCAAGCGCCGCTACACGTATATCCTGGTATTTAGAATAAAACATCCCTTTAATCAAAGGCGTAACGAATACTGATTCTTTAAAAAATGAAAGTTTTTCAATCGACTGATTCCTTTTTATCGTATCGTTTGATTCAAGTCCATTTTTTATGCCAGCAAGGATATTTTTCAAAATTCTTTGTGCGTTTGTTCTCACAGACACATCTGGTTCAAGATGACTGGCAAAATTCAAATACATCAAAAAGGCAGTATCATCAGGATTTGTCCTGTACCAGGCAGAAAGTATCGCCTTTCTCAAAGATGGTTCAGGATTATTCTTCACAGAGTCAAAAAATAATGATTCTTCGGGAGGAGCAATTCTTCCCAGAAGATCAACCATCGTAACACGCGTATTCACGGGAAATGCTGGATTTACCAGATCGTCTTCCAGAACCGGAATAAAATCCGGACTTTTCAGTTCAAGAATGATATTATATGCGTAATTTCTGACTTTTTCTGAACTATCTGCAAGTTTTTTCACAATAGATGGAAAAGAAACGAAATCTGCAAATTCCTTAAGCGCCCAGAGCGCAAATATTCTTACATTTTCATCCGGGTCATCAAGCTTTCCGATAATAGCAGGAATACCTTCTTGATCGTCCAGACGAACCAAACTCTTGATTGTTTCAACTTTAAGTTTTATGGATGGTTCCAGGAGTTTAGCCCTTAAAAACTCAAAACCTTCATTTGTTTTCATGTTTTCGAGTGCCCATACTGCCTGTATTTTTACATCATCAGAGGGATTATTAAGAAAATCAAGCAAACCCGGTACTACCCTTTTATCATCAGTCGCCTCCATTGCCCATATTGCATTAACCTGAACCCTTGCATCTTCAACTTTTGCAGACTGACTGATTATGCTGATGGTAGAGTCAGGCAATTTCTTAAATGCATATCTTACCTGATCGCTACCAAGGATTTTTCTCAATGCCCAGAATAATTCGGCTCTTACCTGAAAATTTTCGTCCTTCAGATGAGATAGCACTGGTTCCAGCATTGTATCATCTCCAAATTTTCCAATCCCCACTGCTGCCCAGTATCTCACCTGCCAGTATGAATCATCAAGAGCACGTTTCAAATCAAACATAATTTCATCACCAGTACCCCACTGGATTAACCCCTTGATCCCGTTCAACCTGACCTGCCAGTTAGTATCATTGAGTTCCTTTTGATAGGAAGTAATAAAAGAACTATCTCCAAGTTTCAATAATGCCTCAGAAGCAAGAATTCTTACATCCGTTGAAGGGTCATCAAGTGCAACCAGAATTTCAGGAAGAATTTTTGTATTTTTCTCAGAAATGATCCTTTTCACGGTTTCAATCTTCTGTTTTGTGGTTCCATTAATCAAGATCTGCCGGGTTATTTCCTGCCCATAACAGAAACAAATAAATATTCCCAAAAACATCAAAACCTTAAAAATAAAATTCCGGGGGATATCCAATGTCAACAACCTTGACCTTTCCCGCATAAATTTTTCCTTTCTCTGTATATAGCCCTGGTTTTGCAAAACCAAATGTGACCGTTGTATCCGCTTTTACTGCCACTGAATAAGGGCATCCTGTATCAGCGTCAATCCCTGAGGGTACATCGATGCTAACAATGTATCTACCTGAATTATTGATTTCATTTATTATATCTTTGTATATCCCTTCAACCGGTCTCGTTAAACCTATTCCAAACAGTGCATCCACAATCAAATCGTTTTTTCTTATTATCTTCCTCAATGCTTCAATATCCTGCAAGGATGAAACCAGATTCATTTTATACAGAATTTGATAATTTGTAAAGGAGGGCTCCCTGACTTTCTCTGAATCAAAAGTGACAAAAACAGATACAGGGAATCCATTACAATGTAAATATCTGGCTGCCACCATCCCATCTCCACCATTATTACCAGGACCCGCGAGGACAACTGTGTTTCCTTTTTTTAATTTTTTTAAAATTCGCATCACCTCTAACGCTGTTTCTCTGCCAGCATTCTCCATCAGTATCAAAGGTGGAATACTATATTTCTCATAAACAAGTTTTTCTTTTTCATATATTTCTTCACGAGAAAGAATAACTTTTCTCATTGCGTCAGCGCCTCTTTCAATTTCAATCCAACCTCATATATCGGACCTGCTCCTATTGTTAAAACAAGACTCCCGGGTTTCACATTTTTTGCAAGATAAGCAACTATGGAGTCAAAATCCTTAATATATTTTGCCATAGTACCGTTTTCAAGAATCCTGTTTACAAGTATTTCACTATTAACCAGATATTTTTCGGTTTCAGTATCCCTGACAAAATATATATCAGGAACAATCACCTCGTCAGCAAGCGTAAATGATGCTGCAAAGTCCTTCAGTAAAAATCTTGTTCTGCTGTATTGATGGGGCTGAAAAACCGTTATAATTCTTCTTGACGGAAATCTTTGACGAAGTCCTCTTAATGTCGAAACGATTTCTGTAGGATGATGCCCGTAATCGTCAACAATAAAGATATCATTTACGCAGGCAAGTATTTGAGATCTTCTTAAAACTCCTGGAAACTTATCAAGAGCGTCAACAATCTGAGAAAAAGGTACATCCAATACCATTCCAGTACATATCACAGCGAGGACGTTTAAAACATTATGTTTGCCATATACCGGAGTAAAAACCTCGCCAAGTTTTTTCCCACTGTAATAACACTCAAATCTGTTTCCTTCTTCGGTAAATCTTATATTTTTCGCCAGAACATCACCATATTCGAACCCATATCCCAGAGATATGGTTCCACTTTTGGTCATAACCGATGCCACCAGAGGATCTTCCATCATTCCTATAAGTTTCCCCCCTGGTTTTATTCTTTCAGAAAAGTCATCAAAGGCATTTTTTATATCATTGATATCCCGGTAATAATCCAGATGATCTTCTTCAATAGAAGTGATAATTCCAACATCAGGTTCAAAATTCAAAAAAGATCTTTTGTATTCACATGCTTCCACAACAAGAAAGTTTCCTGTTCCAACACCAGAATTTCCGTATCCACAAATTTCACCACCAATGACAAAGTCAGGGTCATATCCAGCATGCTTTAGCATAAATACAGTCATTGCTGACGTGGTGGTTTTACCGTGGGTACCTGCCACTGCAATACCCCTTTTTTCATGCATAAGCAACCCAAGTGCTCTTGGATAATTGATTACGGGTATCTTTAACTCTTTTGCCCTGAGGAATTCAGGGTTGTCAGGAGTGATTGCCTGCGAACGGATGACCAGATCAATCTTTTCATCAATATTATTGGCGTTGTGCCCATAAAAAACTGGTATACCAAGATTCTCGAGGTATTCTGTCTGCGTGGTTCTTCTCATATCAGAGCCCTGTACCATTTTTCCTGTGGCTCTAAAAATTTTTGCCAGACCACTTGTTCCACTGCCTCCAATTCCAATGATATGTACAACCTTCATCTTTTCAATAATTTTTTCCATGTTTTGTCATCATATTAAAACAGTACCGGGCAAATACCCCGTCTGTATCTGCCACAGTGGCGCATTGAAACCTTTTTTTCCTGACACCCATTTCCGTTTGAATCTTCAACAACATCTCTGCAAGCATTTTCGGCGTTGCCCGTAATTCTTCAAGCATGATACAGCCATTTTTCTCAGCCCATTCGGCATTATATCTTTGATGTCCACCCCCAAATCTGTAAGGAATAATAACTGCCGGTATTCCTTTGAAGGAAATCTCTGCAATTGTTCCAGCGCCTGCTCGAGTAACACCAATATCGGCAATGTCCATCAAACGGGGTATGTCGTAAGCAAAATCCACCACATATCCAGGTATCCCCTTCTCACAATAGATATCTTTTACTTTTACGATATCCAGTTTGCCTGTGATATGAATTACCTGAAATTTATTCCAGTCCAGAAATTGCGCTGCCTCTAAAAACAGGTTATTGATGAACGATGCGCCCTGGCTTCCACCAAACACCAGAATGGTCTTTTTCTCTGGCGAAAGATTATAATCAGCATGACCTGCTTTCGAATATAAGAATTCCTGTCTCAGGGGAAATCCAGTACGAACGCATTTCTTCAAAAATTTTTTCGTATCGTCGAATGTGACAGCAGCGGGTACACCAAAAAAATTCAAAATTCTGTTTGCCAGACCAGGAACAAGATTTTGTTCGTGAAGTACAACATTTCGCCTTGATAACAAGGACGCTATACCAATGAAAACTGTTACATAACTTCCCATACATATTACAAGATTCGGCCTGACCCTCGAAAGCAAATTAAGAGACCTGATCAAGACAAAAATGGCCATAAAAGGAAAAAAAATCAGCAAAAGTCGTTTTGAAGGTTTTTTCACAATCGGAATAGCAAGAAATCGAAAATTTTTTATTCTCCAGATTTCAAGATTTTTTATTTTTTTCTCACCAACAAACATCACACAAGTAGATGGCTCAATTTCTCTAAGTTTTTCCCCAAGTGTAATACCAGGAAAATAATGTCCGCCAGTTGACCCAACAACAATTAGAATCTTTTTGTTCTCACCCATTTAAATTATTTTAACACAGCAGCATGATATAATAAAAACCATGAAATACGAAACAAGGTTTTATAGAAAAATCATAGATAATGAACTGGTTTCCAGTTCAGTAAGGATTGAGGAAAGCGACATCCTTATTCTCGCTGAAAAAAACCTTTCAAATGAAGCAGAAAAGGAGTTAAAAAAGCAAAGAAATCTTTTGAAAACGTATATAAAGAACTTCCCGGATTTCTATTACTCCTTTGAGCCCGTACAAGTCGAGAAATCAGCACCCGAAATAGTAAAAAATATGAGCGAAGCCTCCTTTCTATGTAATGTTGGACCGATGGCAACCGTTGCAGGAGCACTTGCTGACTATGTAGGAAGGCATCTTTTACATTTTTCAGGTGAGGTAATTATTGAAAATGGAGGAGATATCTTTCTGATGATAAAAAAGGAAAAAAACATTGCGGTTTATGCAGGAAACAGTCCTCTTTCCCTGAAAATCGGTATACATGTCAAACCAAAACAGTATCCCTTTGGAATCGCCACGTCAAGCGGTACAATAGGACATTCCACCAGTTTTGGTAAAGCCGATAGTGTTACAGTAATCTGTCCATCTGCTACAATTGCCGATGGCCTTGCCACATTTATGTGTAATCAAATGATTGACGAGGACTTTTCGGGAATAAAAAATTCACTGAAAAATTTTCCGTTTCTTGAGGGGATCCTTGTAATTAAACAGGAAAAACTTTTTGCATGGGGGAACATTGAACTTATCAAAATATAAACTGGTAAAATTATTTTCAAATCTGAGGGTACCAGCAGGCTGGATATTTTTTCTCCTTGTTATTATTGTTGGAGAAATTCGCAATTACTGGCCATTATTTTTTGTGGTTCTTGGAGAAATCATAAGAACCACTGCTTCGGGAACAATTATTAAGAATGAAAAACTCAGTACTGCTGGGTTGTACAGTATTGTAAGGCACCCTCTTTACCTTGGCAGCTTGTTCATAAATTTAGGTTTTTGCTTGATATGTAATAACCCTGTCTTGTGGGTATATTCCTTTATACTGTTTCCCGCATGCTATTATTCGGCAATAGCAATGGAAGAAATCACATTGAATAAAAAATTCGGCATAGAATTTTTGAATTATAAGAAAAATGTTCCTGCATTCTTACCAATCAAATTCAAAAAACTGAGAATGATGAAAAATAACTTTTCCTGGTCGCTTGTCTTTAGAAATAAGGAATATAATAACTGGTTTATTTTACTTGCAGTAATTTTATTGATTTTATTGAAATCTGTTTCAAAATCCCAATAAATATCAATTTGCCAAAATTTGACAAACTTCAAAAATAAAGTAGAATAGTATTTCAAAATTTTGCAAAAGGAGAAAATCGTGGAAGTGACAGTTAAAGAACTTCTTGAGGTTGGTGCATATTTTGGACATCCATCAAGACAATTCGATCCAAGAATAAGGCCATATCTGTTCGGCAAGCGGCAGGGAATCTATATCATTGACATAAGCAAAACCTGTGAGAAAATTTACCAGGCTGCAGAAATTCTTCAAAAGTATGCCAGAGAAAAAAAACCGATTCTTTTTGTCGGAACAAAAAAACAGGCGCACGATGTGGTAAAGGAAATCGCAGAAAAAACAGGTCAACCTTATGTTAATTACAGATGGATTGGTGGAACCCTGACTAATTTCAAAACAATACGGAAACGCATAGAACGCCTTGAAGAGATTGAAAAACTTGAAGAAACAGGACAGATTAATTATTATACAAAAAAAGAAGCAGGACTCATTTTAAAAGAGAAGCAGGAACTTCAAAAAAAATTCAGTGGAATTAGACATTTAAAAGACCTACCAGGCA
>DAONMJ010000046.1:0-12581 GCA_035392545.1 bacterium | reverse complement strand
TGATTTTGCAAAGAAAAGTGTGATTTTGTACTGCCCCGTATTTCAGACCACTCTATTCTACCTTATTTTTTATCTTCTCTTAATGTGCAGCAGTATAACAATACACTTTCATAGAGATTATTTTTGAGGAAAGGCGTACTCTTTACTTCAAAATTTCTTTTGATAAAATATAGAAGAAAAACTGAACCCCCGGGAGGAGACAAATGAAAAAAATAAAAATAGGTGTAATAGGAGCTGGAGGAATTTCCCATGCTCATATTGAAGCATTCAAACAACTACCTGATATTGAAGTTGCAGCAATAAGCGACCCAAATGAGACAAAACTTTCATTCGTGGCGGAAAAATACGGAATTCTAAAAAGATTTGCTAACTGGGAAGACCTGCTCAAAGAACAGATCGATATTGTCAGTATATGTTCCCCCAATGCATTTCACGCTCAACAGGCAATTTCAGCATTGAAAGCAGGAAAACATGTCATCTGTGAAAAACCAGTTGCAATGAGTGTTGAAGAAGCAGAAAGCATTCTGGAAACAGCAAAACAAACCGGTAACAAATTTATGGTTGCTTTCTGTCATAGATTCGCCCCTCACAGCCAGTTTATCAAAAAAATGGTTAATGCCGGACAGATGGGAGAATTATACTATGCAAAGGCATCATGTTTGAGAAGAAGAGGCATTCCAGGCCTTGGCACCTGGTTTACTACGAAAAAACTTGCTGGAGGAGGCCCCTTGATTGATATAGGTGTCCATATTCTTGATCTCGCGATATATTTGATGGGATGCCCTGAACCAAAATTGATTGTTGGTGTGACGTATAATAAGTTTAAGAATCAGGCAGTGGACGGAGGTTGGCCACCTGTGTGGAGTAGAGTAGGGGACAAACCAACTGGCACTTTTGATGTGGAAGACCTTGCTGCAGGATTTATAAGATTTAAAAACAATACGACCCTGTTTCTTGAAGCAAGCTGGGCCGGTAATTCAGAAGTTGGACTCAAAATATCTCTTTTTGGAACAAAATCTGGCGTACAGTACTGGACAGAGGCAAAACCACCATTAAAAATTTATGGTGACATTAATGGTGTTGTTACAGATGCCACAACCGAATTCCCGTCAGTGAACGTTTATCATGCTGAAATTGAACACTTTGTCAATTGCGTGAGAAATAACATCCAGCCAATCACCACGCCTGAAGAAATTATTACTGTTATAAAAATTATCCAGAATATCTATAAATCCGCGGAAACAGGTAAACCAGTGGAACTTTGATGAAAAGAGGGATTGTAATTGTTTTTTCTGGAGATGGAAAAGGTAAAACATCTGCTGCTACAGGATGTGCAATAAGAATGTTGGGATGGGGAAAAAAGGTCGTGTACTGCACTTTTTTTAAAAACAAATCCGGGGAATTCAAGATACTGAAAAACATGAAAAATTGTAAATTGTTAATGTTCTGCAGGAAATATCCTATTTATGCGTCAGCGTCAGAGAAAAGAGAATTCCAAACTCATTTTATTGATGAATGGAATAAATTTCTAAAAACATTTCATAGTATAAAGAAATGTGATCTGATTGTGATGGACGAAATCCTTATCGCTGTGCGGGACAAAATATTAACAGAACATGATATCATTTCTTTTATTGATGCAGCGAGAAATCGTATTCCAAAAATCAATATCATCCTTACAGGACGGGGCACAACCAGATTGATCAACAAAAGAGCAGATATTGTTACAAATATGTGTTGTGTAAAACATCCGTATCCAGATATAGTTGCTCAAAAGGGGATTGAATATTAATATGAAACAGATAGGAAACAGACAAAATGTTTTTTTTATGAAGTTCAGAGGATGGAAAAAACATGCAGGACAACAACGAGTTTCTAAAAATAATAAAAAACAGGCGAAGCATCAGGAAATTTACTCAAAAAAAGATTCCTGAGAATATTATCAAGGACATTCTTGATTGCGGAAGACTCGCACCCACAGCAAGAAACTTACAACCCTGGACATTCGTTGTGATAAGAGAAAAACAGACAATTAATAAATTGGCAGAAATTACTGATTACGGCAAATTTCTTGTGGATGCTTCGTGTTGCATTCTTGTTTTCTGTCAGGACACAAAATATTACCTTGAAGATGGCTGTGCGGCAACAGAAAATATCCTTCTTGCCGCACAAGCGTATGGAATTGGCAGTTGCTGGATCGCTGGCGATAAAAAACCATATGCATCAAAAATTGCTGAAATGTTAGGAGCACCCGGTGGGATGAAACTTGTATCAATTATTGCTATCGGGTATCCTGCTGAAATACCAAATCCCCCTAAAAATTCCCTGGAGGATGTTGTTAAGTGGGGACACTGGTAAATTGACTAATAGTGTATTTGTAATTACAATACAAATTACAAATTACTACGCATTATCCGCCACTTAATACTGGAGGAGTTATGTTAAGAACAAATGCATGGAAATCCTGGAAAGACAAAGAAATAGAAAAAGTATTTCAATTTGCAGAAGATTACAGATTGTTCATATCAAAAAACAAAACTGAAAGGAAATTTGTTGATGCTGTTGTAGAATTGGCTAAGAAATCGGGATTTAACGACCTTTCAACAAAAAAAGAAAAACTGATGCCATCGGATAAAATTTATAAAATCAATAAAGGCAAACAGATTATTTTAGGTATCATTGGAAAACAACCCCTCGATCAAGGAGCAAGATTTATTGTGGCACACGTCGATGCCCCAAGATTGGACCTTAAACCAAGTCCTGTATATGAAGACGAAAGTATGGCATTTTTTAAGACATGTTATTATGGCGGAATCAAAAAATATCAATGGATAACAATACCACTTGCCCTCTATGGGATAGCAGTTTTGAAAACAGGAAAGATGAAAAAAGTTGAAGTGGGAGATAATGAATCTGATCCGGTATTCACCATTACAGATTTGTTGCCACATCTGGCAAAGGATCAGTTGAAAAAAACAATTGAAGAAGGATTCCCAGGGGAAAATCTTAATATTCTTGCTGCCACGATTCCATCAAAAGAAGAGGAAAAAGAACCTGTGAAAAAAAATATTTTTTCTCTTCTAAATAAAAAATATGGAATAACTGAAGAAGATGTTATAAGCAGTGAGTTTGAAATAGTTCCGGCTGGTCCAGCAAGAGACCTTGGTATTGATAGAAGTATGATTCTGGGATATGGTCAGGATGATAGGGTCTGTGCATACACAAGTTTCAAAGCCCTGCTTGAAAACAGTAAACCTGAAAAAAGCATATTTTGCATACTTGTTGACCAGGAAGAAATTGGCAGTTATGGAACAACATCCGCACAGTCAACATTCTTTCAATTTTTTCTTGAAGAGGTTGCAGAGAAAACAGAATGCAAACAACCATTGAGAAATATCTATGAAAATTCCAGAGCACTATCAGCAGATGTTTCTTCCTTGCTTGACCCTGGTTATAGAGAGGCGTATGATTCAAAAAACTCAGCCAGAATAGGACACGGAGTGTGCGTAGAAAGGACCACCGGTGGCAGAGGAAAAGCAGGAAGCACCGAACCTGCTGCTGAATATATCGCATGGATAAGAAAAATTTTCGATGAAAATCATGTACACTGGCAACCGTCAGAGATCGGAAAGGTTGAACAGGGTGGGGGCGGAACAGTAGCAACGTTTTTTGCACGGCTCAACATCCCCACGATTGATTGCGGAACAGGAGTACTATCCATGCACGCACCCTTCGAAGTTACAAGTAAAGCAGACATATACTCAACATACCTTGCCTACAAAACATTTTATAACGCAGAACAAAATGCATAAAATAGAGATTGAAACGACAAAACGCAAGGAAATGATTGACATCACGTACATGATTTCAAATGTGCTGAGGAAAAATTCCGTCGATAGTGGTGTATGTGTGGTATTTACCCCACATACAACCTGCGGAATCACAATCAACGAAAATGCAGATCCCTCAGTACAAACAGATATACTATCAACTCTAAATAAATTAATTCCAGAACAAACCAAATACACTCATCTGGAAGGAAATTCCGATGCTCACGTCCAATCCACATTAGTTGGACATTCTATTTTCCTTATTATTGAAGAAAAACGAATACAACTCGGAACATGGCAGGGTATATTTTTATGTGAGTTTGATGGTCCCCGAACGAGAGAAGTATGGATACAAATCTTGAAATAATTAAGTTAATAAGTTATGAATTTCATAAATGAAATTAGCAATATGGAAAAAAATCGTTATTTTATATCTGACAGGATAATTGAAATTTTGTATGACAACCACGATTCCCCAACTGTGAACAAAATCGTCATTGATGGTTTATCTATCTTTGCCTATACATCAAAAAATAAGAAAATTCCGAATGCAACGATATCTCTGACAGGATTAAAAAAAGAAAAAACATTCAAGATGGCATCAAAAAAATTCTTCCATCAACAAATGAAGCATTCTCATACAATCTCATTTTTCATATCCAATAGAAAAACAGGGAAACTTCATCCCGGTGAAATCAGCCGCATTATTATCGAAGAAATCATCGGTCAATATTTCAAAGAAACCAACGTAAAAGAATTCAAACTGGTATTTACCGAAAAAAAAGATATGGATAAATGCGTTGAAATCATGGAACCGGTACTGGTCAATCTTGCTTCGAAAACATTTAAAAATCCTTATCCTGCCGCCGATACAATTATCAGTATAGAAGGAGGCGTAGTAATGGTGTATAGAAAAAACCCTCCTTCAGGGTGGGCAATTCCAGGTGGATTTATCAATTGTGGAGAAAGCGCCGAAGAAGCCGCAGTTAGAGAAGCAAAAGAGGAAACAGGTCTTGATATAGATCATCTCGCATTATTCGGAGTTTTTTCAGACACTGAAAGAGATCCGAGATTCCACACAATATCAATTGTTTACACAGGGAAGGGCAGGGGAACCCCTAAATCAGGCGATGACGCATCAAAAGTTGCGATTTTCTCGAAAAATGATTTACCTGGAGATATCGCATTTGACCACAAAAAAATCTTAAACCAATATTTCAAGAAAAGGAGAATATGAAATTATGAACTTAAGAACTTCATATAAAGGAAGGGTATTAAGTGGAATGAGACCAACCGGACCGCTTCATATTGGACATTTATTCGGAGCATTATCTAACTGGGAAAAACTTCAAAACGATGGGTATCAGTGTTTTTATATGATTGCGGACTGGCATGCTTTGAGCACAGAGTATCAAAATCCTTCAGAGATAAAAAATAATATTTTAGAAATTGCCATCGATTTTCTATCATGCGGCCTTGACCCTGAAAAATCAACAATATTCATACAATCAAAAGTGAAGGAACATACCGAACTAAATCTTATTTTATCAATGATTGTGCCGGTTTCGTGGCTTGAAAGAAATCCCGTCTACAAAGAACAGGTTCAGGAACTGAAAGAAAAAGACCTCACCACATATGGATTTCTTGGGTACCCGGTTCTTCAGGCTGCTGATATTTTAATCTATCTCGCTGAATACGTACCCATTGGAGTGGATCAATTACCGCATCTGGAACTTACAAGAGAAATCGCACGTAGATTTAACTTTCTCTATGGAAACTATTTTCCTGAACCCAAAGAAATGCTTGCTCAAACACCGAAGGTACCCGGAACAGACGGTAGAAAGATGAGCAAATCATATGGAAATGCTATTTTTTTGAAAGACCCTGACGCCGAAATTTTGTCAAAGGTTTCAAAGATGTTCACAGACCCAAAAAGATTGTACAAAAAAGACCCTGGACACCCAGAAGAGTGTCCGGTATTTGCGTACAGACAACTTGTTTCAGAGAATTTCAGGGAAATCAAGCAAAAGTGCCTCGGAGCAGAGATAGGATGCGTGGAATGCAAGAAACAAATGGGACAGGATTTAATAAAATATTTGAAACCGGTAAGAGAAAAGAGGAAAAACCTTGCTGAAAACCCTGAAAAAGTGTGGAAAATCCTGTTAAATGGATCAGAAAAAGCCAGTTCAGTGGCAGGAAAAACCATGAAAGACGTTAAAAAACTTATAGGACTGGAGTTTTGATGGCAAATAAAATTGAAACACTTGCGAAGAAAAGTCTAGCATTTATTGAACCCTATATACCGGGAAAACCTGCTGAAGTCCTTTTCAGGGAAAGAAAATTAGCAAAAATTGTAAAACTGGCCTCAAATGAAAACCCTCTTGGTCCTTCTCCTGCAGCAGTCAAGGCATTGAAAAAAAGGATTTATGGCATAAACAAATATCCAGAAGGTTCTGCGTATCTATTAAAAGAAAAACTTGCAGGTATATTGAAAGTGAACACAAACAATATCATTGTGGGAAGCGGTTCAAGCGAAATCATCAGCATGGCAATCCAATCTTTTTGTGAACCAGAAGATGAAATAATTTTTCCCCATCCCTCGTTCATCATTTATAAAATTCTTGCTCATGCTTCTGGAGTGAAACCAGTAACAGTGAACCTTAATAGTGATTTCTCATATAATCTGGACGCCTTTTTTGAAAAAATTACTCCCAGAACCAAACTTATTATACTCTGTAATCCAAACAATCCCACAGGTTCTCATATACAAAGAACGCAACTTGAACGTTTTTTAAGAAATATCCCTGATAGAATTCTTTTGCTATCAGACGAGGCATATATCGAATATGCCGAAGACCCGAACTTCGGCAGTGCACTTGAATGGATTAACAAAAAGAATGTTATAGTAGCAAGAACCTTTTCCAAAATATACGGCCTTGCCGGATTGAGAATCGGATATGGAATTTCATCAGAAGACATCATCAATATTATGGAAAAAATCAGGCCACCATTCAATACAAGTAATTGTGCTCAGGAAGCAGCGACGGCTGCATTGGATGATACAGTATTTGTAAAAAAATCCATTGAAAATAACAAAAAACAGAAACGCTATCTGATAAAACATTTAACAGAAATTGGGTTCAGAATGTTTCCGAGTGAAGCAAATTTCCTGTTCTGCAAATCCAGTCAAAATGCTGAACTCATATGCAGAGAACTTGAAAAAAGAGGAATTATTATTCGTCCAATGTCAGGATTTGGAATAAAAGACAATTTCTTACGAATAACGATTGGAAAACCTTCAGAAAATCAATTATTAGTCAAACATCTGACAGAAATAACCAGGGGGGCAAATGATGAAAAAACTCGGAGTCAATATTGATCATATTGCAACATTAAGACAGGCAAGAAAAGGTCGTTTCCCTGAACCAGTATTTGCTGCTGGAATCTGTGAAACAGCAGGGTGCGACTCAATTGTCTGCCATTTAAGAGAAGATAGAAGACACATCCAGGACAGGGACGTACTGGCATTAAAAAATACAGTAAGGAGACTCAATCTTGAAATGGCAATGAGCGAAGAAATAATAAAAATTGCCCTGCAGGTTCAGCCAGCCCAGGTAACTCTGGTGCCCGAAAAAAGGGAAGAATTAACAACCGAAGGCGGCCTTGACGTCTCGTCGTACTTAAAAAAAGTCAAAGAAGCAACAGAAATCTTCCATAAAAAAGGAATCACTGTTAGTTTGTTTATAGAACCAGATTTTAAGCAAATAGAAGCATCAAAAGAAGTAGGCGCAGATGCCATCGAAATACATACAGGGCGATACGCAGAGTACTTTGAAAAAGACCAGGACCAGGAATGGAACGAGGAATTGCAAAGAATCCGCAAAGCCTCAGAATTTGCAGTTTCAACTGGATTGAAAACGCACGCAGGCCACGGCCTCGATTATAGAAACATATACCCAATCCTCAACATCTCGCACATAGAGGAATTTAATATAGGTTACAGTATCATATGCCGAGCCATATTCACAGGCCTTCACCGGGCAGTACGAGACATGGCACGAATAATAAAATCCAGCAACAGAGACGATTAAACAAAAAATAAAGCCACTTCTGGGAGAAAAACGAAAAGAAACACATAAACAAGATCAAATTCGCCCAAAAATACCTTCCACCAAATAAATCCTATCCAGGTAAAATAGGACAAGTAGATATCAGTACGGCCAGAGAAAAACCAATAAATAGATATAAAGATTTAACATCTTGAAAATATTGAAGTTATAAATTATAACGTCGCATAAGATATATTATGTTAACTTTTATGTTACGTAACGTAGCCGAGAATTCCTTAAATCCTACGCAAACTAAAGGAAATACTATTTGTCAGTCAAGTTAACATTTAATATAAAATTACTTATTATAAGTTTTAGATTTTCAATACTTTATGTTTAAGAAAAAATTTAAGAAAAACGAGCGTAATCTCATAAAGAACAATAAGGGTTCCAGCGATAATCGTTTGAGTTATAGCATCTGTTGTTGGAGTAATAATTGCAGAAATTATAAAAGCGGCTACATACACAAACTTTCTCATTCTTCTCATCTGGTCAATATCAATAATCCCGGAAATCCCCAGAAACGCCAGGATAACAGGCAGTTGAAAAACAAGACCCAGTGAAAGAGTTATCCAGATGAGAAAAGAAAGATAATATCCTATGGTTACCAATGGAACCATTAAATTTTGCCCGAAACCCAGAAGTATTTTCAGTCCCATCGGTACAATAAAATAATACCCTACTGAAAGACCAGTGTAAAATAACACCAATCCAACAATTAGGCAAAAGAAAAACACTTTATCTTGTTCATCGCTAAGTGCTGGTTTTACAAATATATACATTTGAAAAAAAATAAAAGGACAGCTTAAAATAAGGCCAAGAAAAAGCGTAAGTTTTATGATAGAAAAGAATGGCTCTACAGGTGAGATAAACACTGGATTTTGTTGAAATATTTTTAAGGGTCTTATAACAAACCCAAGTATTTGATTATGAAGAACATAAGAAATAGTACAGCATATAAAAAACCATAAAAGGATAAAAAGGATTCTGCGTCTGAGTTCTTCGAGGTGGTCAAAAAAGGACACATCCTGAGAATCCATTGTCAATGCTCGCTTTTATTTTCTTTATCTTCTTTGTCTTCTTTGTCATCAACTGCCTTTTCCACTTCTTTTAATCCTTTTTTGAACTCGCCTATGGCCTTACCAAATGCTCTACCAATCTCAGGCAATCTTCTGGCACCAAACAAGAGTAAAATAATCAATCCTATTAAAACCAGTTCCTGAACTCCAAGGTTCATAAAATCCTCCTTGCAAAGGTTTGAAAATTAATAATATTTACCATCCTGAATATGAAATCTTCTTTCACCTGCTGTTAAAACCCTTATTGCAGCATCCTTTTTTGTTACAGGACAATTTTGTTCACAAAGTCCGCACCCGGTACAGATTGCGGGATTAACAACTGGTCTACCCTTTTCATCAAGGTATATGGCTTGAACAGGACAAAATTCAAGACATACCAGACATTCTTTTTTATGGGTCCATACCAGGCATTCCTCTCTATATATAACAGCAGTTCCAATTTTTATTCTCTCTTGATCCACAGTTCTTATCGCACCTGTTGGACATACTTTTGAACAGTTCTGACATAGAATACAGCCCTTTTGTCTCGGAATTATTTCTGGAGTCATCCAATTGTGCAGGGATTTACCCATTTGCACCTGTTTCAAACATTTAGAAGGACATACCCTTATGCATTGTCCACATCTAATACAAAATTTCGGGAATTTGCCTTCTTCAATAGAACCAGGCGGTCTTATAAATGAAAACATGTAATTTTTCCTTGAAGAAATAAATCCAGGAAAAGTGGCAACAAAAATTGTTGTGCCAAGAGAAATCAGAAATTCTTTTCTATCCATGCCTTCTCTTTGTTAATTTCTTAACCATTGACTTTATTTTTAATCTTTTACTCGCCAGTGTATAAAGTCGCCCGAGAGGACAAAAACAATTGCACCACAATCTTGGAAACACAATACCAGTCATCAAAATAACCGCGAAAAAGCAAACCCATAATTTCAATCCTGCAGCAGCCTGTCCCATTATGACAAAAGGATCAAAAATAAAACCTATGAATGGGAAAGAAAAAAGCCAGGAAAATAAAGCCGATAAAATCACCAGCATCAAGATCAAAAAGCCTGTATTCCTCAACCATTGTGGTATCAATACAATAATTCTCCATCGTCTTCTGAAGGTAGCCAGATTGAGATAGTCGAGAAGACCCCCTAAAGGACAAATCCACGAACAAAAAAAATTGCCAACAAACATTATTAGTAAGAGAATTAATAAACCAGGCAGAACAAATGGAATAATATTTCTTTCAGCTATCCCAATTGAAACTGCCAGCAATCCATCTAACCGATAATATAAATCCAATGGCAGTTTTTCAGAAACAGGAAACATCCCTGTTTTTCTCAATAAAAAAATGAACAAGACAATACTCGAAAGCTGGACAACCCTACGAACAATGGTTTTCTTCATAGAACAATCCTAAATTTCTTACACATAGTTAACCTTCACCCTTGTAAGATCTGACTCACCAAGTCCCATTTTACCTGCAATTTGAATGTGCCTTACCTCTACTGGACTTACCCCGAGAAGTGTTGCACCAAAAGCATCAAGGGCAACGAAATCAAAACCACCTAACACCATTTTAGTTTCTTTTACCTCGCCTGGACCCTGTGGACCCCTTGTTAATAGAATCCTCGTGGCATCAACAATTGTAAAGGCAGGCTTCAAAAAAGATGAAATATCAACAATACACTGATTAAGGTCTGTTCTATGAAAATATCCTCTGTCTTTCACTGCACCCATCCAGTTTTTCATAGAAATTGTCACCTTAGCATCAGACCCATGAACTTTTACCACAGGTACGTTAATAAGAACGTCTGCATCAAGAATATCCTCAAGCACGTCTGCTTCTTTCAGGACTATTCCAGAAGGAATAGAAACATGTCTGAATTTTTCAGGCCCTTTCATAATACCACCTGCGTTTTCAACTGCTTCTTTAATCCCACTTTTCGTGTATGTTACCTGCCATGGATTACAGGTAACATCCGTAACAATCACTGTTGACGCACCAGCGTTTTTACAAAGATTAACAATTGTTCCCACCACAGCAGGATGTGTATTCGCTGCCTGTTCCGGTGCCCTATTCCACGCAATATTTGGCTTTATTACAACCCTTGCTCCCTTTTTTACAAATTTTCCTATCCCACCAAGAGATTTTATAACTCTTGTAGTTGATTCTGACGGACCTGCGTCCTTTGCTATAAAAATTTCTGATTTTGCTACATCTTGATTTTTAGGTCTGGCAGACCCAATGTCGGCTTTTGAATATTTTGCAAAGGCCAGTCCAATAGCAGCAGTCAAACTCGTTTTCAAAAATTCTTTCCTGTCCATTAAACCCCCTTATTTAATAATAATCAAATACTTACGTATAGATTGTTCAACCTTTTTCTTATCTGAACAAATCCTACCAAAACATTATAACCGGCTTTAACGTTCCAGACAAATTTTCTTTTAAGAAATTTCACTCTTCAAAAAATTAGACTCAATAGTCATAAAAATAGTATACAAGCCCCTCAATGTATAATAAAATTTAAGCCCTCGATTTTGGAATCACAGCTATAACCCACCCAAGAACCTTTTTTACATTTTATTTTCTTTTTAACAAAGATTCTTCTCATTTCAACGAGATATCAATTATTAGGTTTCAAGATTTGCTGGTGCAGGACATTCGAATGACAGATTTTCTGCTCTTTTGAAAAAACACTGACACTATCTTAATAATGAGGGTAATTTTTCCATCAATATCTGTCCGATGAGCATCATGCTCGCGTCCTCAATAAAAACTGGAGGCATATCCTTTTTGAAAACCCATATAGAACTTTCTGAAACAGAACAAAAACACCCTCTTCTTCCTGCAAATTTTGTAAACATTTAAACTGCTCGTTTTTAAAAACAGATATATTTGTGCCAAACGTCTCTTTAAATGAGACAACAGGCAGTCACATGGCTTCAAAATCAAAAACACTGGTACGCCTCTGAAAATATTCTGGGACCTTTATAGACCATGTCTACATATCAATCTGTTTGAATCCTTTGCAATTTCAAACCTTATAAAATTCAGGTGCTGCGAGATTAATAAATCTTTCAAATGCTTCATTCGTTATATTTTTCCACATGCAGAAAAGATTTGAAATGGACTGGTTCGGAAGGTCAAAAAAACAGGCGTGGATGAATCACATGAAAAGGAAAGCAGGAGGCATTAAAAGAATTGCAGAATGGTATTCTTTATATGCCTCCTGCTATTAACTTCATAATTTCATAACTTTATAACTTCATTACCGTCTGCCTATCTTCTTTTTTTTGTTCTGTACACCTCTTAGCTTTTCTTCCACTACTGCCTGAGCAGCCGCATGCCTTGCGATACAGACCCTGAATGGAGAACAAGAAACATAGTTCATTCCCACTTTGTGGCAGAATTTTACAGAATCAGGATCTCCTCCGTGCTCACCACAAATGCCAACCTTTAAATTCTCGCGTGTTGCTCTTCCTCTCTGTATACCAGTAGAAATCAATTCACCGATTCCATCCTGATCTATGGTCTGAAACGGATCTGCAGAAAGAATTTTACCCGCAATATA
>DAONMJ010000045.1:0-12985 GCA_035392545.1 bacterium | reverse complement strand
TATCCAGTTTACCAGATAGGGACAATCCTTGCTGGTGGCACATGTTATTTTATGCCATTGAAAGAGGAAAACAATTTTTTGCCGGATCTCGGTAAAATTCCGTCAGAAATTGCAGAAAAGGCAAAGATTCTTTACCTGAATTATCCAAACAATCCGACTGCTGCCTGTGCTGATATTGACTTTTTGAAAGATGTTATTGCGTTTTGCAAGAAACATCAGATTATCATTCTTTATGACGCTGCGTACCACGAGATTTATTTTGATGACAAAAGACCAGTAAGTTTTCTGTCAATCCCTGGAGCAAAGGATATCGGTATTGAGATACACTCGCTTTCAAAAACATACAATATGACAGGTTGGCGTATCGGTTGGGCGTGTGGCAACGAGAAACTTGTTTCAGCGCTTGCTACCTTGAAGGAAAACATAGATTCAGGAACTTTTGAAGCAATCCAGATCGCTGGCGTTGAATGTCTTGCAGGTTCACAGGATGATGTGGAAAAAATGAGAATGATTTATCAAAAACGACGCGATGTTCTGGTTGATGGTTTAAAGAAATTAAATTTTGAGGTTAAAATACCACAGGCAACCTTCTACCTTTGGCTCAAGGTCAATCAGAATTCAATAACTTTTGCTGAAAACCTGTTGTTGAAGGCGCAAATTATTGTTACTCCAGGTGTTGGTTTTGGTCCATCAGGAGAAGGTTATGTAAGATTTGCTTTGACTGTGGACGAGGGAAAAATAAAACAAGCAATAGAAAAGATGGCAGAAGCAATCAAGGGGGTATAAATGGAACAGGCAAAAGTTGCAGTCATTGTTGGAAGCCAGAATGATTTACCTTTCCTTGACGGCGCAAAGGAAATTCTTGATAAATTTGGTGTTCCATATATTGTGGAAGTGATGTCTGCTCACAGAAGTCTTGATAAAACAGTTGAGTTTTCAGAGTCAGCCAGGGCAAAGGGAATTCAGGTTATTATTGCCTGTGCTGGAATGGCAGCGCATCTTCCAGGGGTTATTGCCGCAAAAACGACGCTTCCTGTGATAGGGGTGCCGCTTCCAACAAGTGAAATCAAAGGAATTGATGCCCTTTACTCAATGGTTCAGATGCCATCAGGTGTTCCTGTTGGTACAATGGCAATAGGCAAGTCCGGAGTGAAAAATGCTGCAATTTTTGCTATTGAAATTCTTGCACTCAATGACAGTACTCTGTATGAAAAACTAAAAGAATACAAGGATTCTTTAAAATAAAAAGGAGGTGGCATATGGAAAATTTTGCCACATATAAAGATGGAGTGATGATAAGTGAAGAAATTTTCAGAACCCTTGCAAAATATTCTTCTGAAGGGGTTTTTGATGTTTTTGCGTCAGACCAGCACAGTTCGTACCTCAAACTGACAGACGCGTATTTCAAACACATCGGTGTTTCCAAAAAACCGGATGACAATGATGTGAAAGAAGTTTGTTTGAGGTTTGCAAAGCATCTGAAGGGAAATAGCACAGCAGCGCTTTTTAATCATCTTGCGTATCTTTCTCCTGGTTTCAGAGAAACACTTGGTAAGGATGTTATGCTGATTGGACGGCTTGAAGATACCAATGCTGAATCTGTGGATAATGGGATAGGCCAGATTGCGAAATTTGCTGTTGAACCAGAACAGGTTGCCCATGCTGTGGATGGTTTCAAGATTCTGGTGAAACTTAACCCAGCGCACAAAAAAAGCTGGGATAAAAACATTGAATTCGCTTCAAAGGCATTTGAGGCGTCGAAAAAGTTTAACAAACCGCTTTTTACAGAGACACTGCTATTTCAACTCCCAGGTGAAAGTAAAATGGATTTTGCAAAAAGATTGCCTGATGGTCTTGTCGCAATGGCGAAAGATTTTGGACCCATAGGGCATTTTTACAAAACCCAGGTTCCTATGCTTTGGATGGAAGAGGAAGGTAAGGTGATTCAGGTGGCGAGTCCTCAGGTTGTTCGCGATACTGCAATTGAAATGGAGAAAATTTCACCCCGTCCAATGTTATTGTTGAGTGCCGCTGTTGATTTTGAACAGTACTGCGCTCAGTATGGCATTGTGAGTGATTTGATTTCAGGACCCATGTGCGGAAGGGCGTATTTCAAGGAAGCATTTACAGACCCTTCGACAAAGGACTGGGATAGTCTTGAACAAGCATTTGTGAGAATTGCAATTCCTCGCATCAGGATTATCAGGCGACTTGCTTTTGCGATGTCAAAGCCATGGTGGTATAAATTTACTTCAATGGCAGATTCTGCAAGGTCTCTAATAAGAACAGACACAAGAAAAATACTTTCTGTCAGGGCTGATTTCGGGTATTGAAAATGAAAAAAATTGGAGTTCTGACCAGTGGGGGCGATGCTCCTGGAATGAATTGTGCAATAAGAGCGGTTGTAAGAACAGCAATAGGTTGTGGACTGGAAGTGAGTGGTATCAGGCGGGGTTTCAGAGGCCTTTTTGAAAACGATATCATTGATTTGAATGCGCGCAGTGTCAGTGGCATTATCAACCGCGGCGGCACGATTCTAAGAACCATAAGATTTCCGGAGTTGAGTAAATCCGATGTTCAGGCAACGTGTATTGAAAATTTAAGAAAAGGTAACATTGATGCTCTGGTCGTGATTGGTGGAGATGGTTCAAGCAGGGGTGCTTTTGCTCTGCATCAGCATTATGGATTTCCAGTGTGTGTGATTCCAGCATCTATTGACAACGATGTTTATGGCACAGATTATACAATTGGATTTGACACCGCAGTTAATACTGCCCTTGAAGCCATAGACAGGATACGGGATACTGCGACAAGTCATGAAAGAACATTTGTTATTGAGGTAATGGGCAGGGAGCACGGGTTTTTAGCCCTGGATGTTGCGATTGCAGCAGGTGCAGAGATTGTGATGATACCTGAAAGACCAATTACAATAAACAAGGTTATGGAAATTCTTGAAAAAGATAGGGTGATGGGAAAAATCAGTTCTCTGGTTATTGTTGCAGAAGGCGCAGGCAGAGCCCATGAAGTTGCCGAGAAGATCAATCAGTTGATGTCAGGGGTTGAAGCAAGGTATTCTGTGCTTGGGTATATTCAAAGGGGAGGCGTTCCCACATACCAGACACGGTGCCTTGCTACAATGTTTGGCAATGCGGCAGTGAAAGGGCTTCTCAATGGATTGACGCATTTCATGGTCGGGATTTCAGGGACAGAAATAGTAAACATTGATTTGAAGGACGTTGTTTCAAAAACCAAGCAGATTCCTGAGGAAAAATTGAAACTTGTTGAGGCGATGGCTATTTAATATAATGGAGGAAATATGAAAAGTGATCAGGTGAAAAAGGGTTATGTGCGAGCCCCGCACAGGAGTTTGTTGAAGGCAACAGGCCTGACAGACCAGGAAATAGAAAGACCGTTGATAGGTGTTTGTAATTCTGGTAATGAAATCATACCCGGGCATATTCACCTTGATTTAATATGTCAGGCAGCAAAATCAGGTGTGAGAATGGCTGGTGGAACTCCGATTGAATTCAGGACAATTGGTGTTTGCGACGGCATTGCAATGGGACATGAAGGAATGAAGTATTCACTTGTTTCCCGAGAATTAATTGCAGATTCAATTGAAATTATGGTGAAATCCCATGGATTTGATGGGCTTGTTCTTGTTGCCAGTTGTGACAAAATTATTCCTGGTATGATTATGGCAGCCCTCAGATTGAATATCCCTGCAATTCTCATCAGTGGCGGACCCATGCTTGCAGGAGCGTGTCCGGGGGCTGGAACTGTTGATTTGATTTCTGTGTTTGAAGCAGTGGGCAAGGTGTCGTCAGGAGCAATTACAGAGCAACAATTGAAGATCCTTGAGGACTATGCCTGTCCAACATGCGGTTCATGTGCTGGAATGTTCACAGCAAATTCAATGAACTGTCTTGCTGAGGTTCTCGGAATCGCACTACCATACAATGGAACAATTCCTGCTGTACATTCCGCAAGAATACGGCTTGCAAAACAGGCGGGTATGAAAATCATGGAGATGGTAAAAAATAATGTAAGTATTAAAGACATCACTACAATGAAGTCCTTTGAAAATGCAATTGCTGTTGATATGGCAATCGGTGCTTCTACCAATACTGTGTTACATCTTCCAGCGATTGCGCATGAAGCAGGCATTGATTTAACACTGGATTTATTTGACAGCATTTCGAAAAAGATACCGAATCTTTGCAAAATTTCACCAGCAGGCAGTCATCACATGGAAGACCTTGATAGAGCAGGTGGAATTCCTGCTGTGATGAAAGAGTTGTGTCAGGCAGATTTGTTGCACAAAAATGAGAAAAATGTTAGTGGCAAAACCATCGGAGAGATTGCAGAAGCAGCCAAAAATTTTGATACTTCGGTTATCAGAAAAGTTTCAGACCCTTATTCAAAAGAAGGTGGTATTGCAATATTGAAAGGAAATATTGCTCCTGATGGTAGTGTCATTAAGCAATCAGCAGTGGTAAGTGGAATGATGGTTCACAAAGGACCTGCAAAAGTGTTTAATGGAGAGGAAGATTGTCTTTCTGCGGTTCTTGAAGGAAAAATAAATAAAGGAGATGTGATTGTGATTCGTTATGAAGGTCCACGCGGCGGTCCTGGTATGAGGGAAATGCTGGCTGTAACATCAGCGATTTCAGGCAAAGGACTCGGAGAATATGTGGCACTTCTTACAGATGGACGATTTTCAGGAGGTACAAGAGGTGCCTGCATCGGACATATCAGTCCTGAAGCAGCTGAAGGCGGACCTATTGGATGTATTCAGGATGGAGACATTATTGAGATTAATATCCCTGATAGGAAATTGAACGTACTTGTTTCTGACCAGGAAATTTCTGATAGGTTGAAAAAAATCAGGCACCCTGAAAAGAAATTATCAGGAATTCTTGCGAGGTACAGGGCGCAGGTGAAAAGCGCTTCCACAGGCGCGATTCTAAAGGATACGATATGATACTTGAAAAACAGCAGGCAAAAAAAGGTATTATCACAGATGCTGTGAAAAATGTGGCATCTATTGAACAGATTTCTCCTGAAAAACTTGCTGTTTCTATTGCTGAAGGAAAAACAGTAATATTGAAGCATAAAAACACATGTGTTGGGATTGGCGAGAATTTGAAAGTGAAGGTTAATACCAATATTGGTACATCATCAGATGTATGCGATATTGATTTTGAACTTGAAAAATTAAAAACTGCCTGCAGATTAAAATCAGACGCAGTAATGGATTTAAGTACTGGCGGAGACCTTGATAGCATTCGTAAGATGATTATCAATGCCAGTTCCATTCCTGTTGGTTCTGTTCCGATTTATCAGGCAATGATTCAGGCAATTGAAAAATATGGAACAATTGAAAAACTCAAAGAGGAAGAAATTTTCCAGGTTATTGAAAAACACGCGGCCAGTGGCATCAGTTTTGTAACGGTTCATTGTGGAGTAACTTTGTCCAGTCTTGAACTGTTGAGAAAAAAATCAAGAAGAACCGGAATAGTTAGTCGGGGTGGCGCATTTATTGCAAGCTGGATGGTCAGTGCTGGAAAGGAAAATCCTCTTTATGCAAATTTTGATAGACTGATTGAAATTGCAAGAAAATACGACCTTGTGTTGAGTTTAGGTGATGGATTGAGACCAGGGTGTCTTGCTGATGCGTCTGACAATTTACAGATGTCCGAACTTCTGACGCTGGGAAAACTTACTCAAAAGGCATGGGAATCAGATGTTCAGGTGATTATAGAAGGGCCAGGTCATATTCCGCTTCATCAGGTGATTCCAAATGTGCATCTTGCAAAAACCATCTGTCATGGTGCGCCACTGTATCTTCTTGGGCCACTTGTTACTGATGTTGCAGCTGGCTATGACCACATTACATCTGCAATAGGAGGTGCTCTTGCGGCGTGGGCAGGCGCTGATTTTCTATGCTATGTCACTCCGAGCGAACATCTTGCGCTTCCCACAATTGATGATGTTGAAGATGGGGTCGTTGCTTCAAAAATTGCAGCGCATGCTGCAGACATTGCAAAGGGTCATCCAGGAGCAAGAGCATGGGATGATGAACTTTCAATTGCTCGTTATAAAAGGGACTGGAAACGCCAGGAAGAACTTGTGATTAATCCTGAAAGATTCAAAAAAATAAGACAGTCGCAAAAGATTTATTCTGAAGATGTTTGCAATATGTGTGGAAAGTACTGCGCGATGAAGATTATGGATGAAATCATTAAAAAATCTGGATTGTGAAATGACCACAAGAAGAATTAGAAAATATCCGGCAGAGGTGCTGAGAAAGAAGGCAGAAGAAATTGTGGATTTTGGAAAGAAGACCCAGGATTTATTCAGGGATCTTGAAGAAACACTTGAAAAATCATCCGGTCTGGGTCTTGCTGCTCCGCAGATAGGTGTCAGCAGTCGGGCATTTATTGCTGTTGACAGAGACAAAAATAAGATTTACAGAATAGTGAATCCGGAAATTGTAGACATGGATTCAGAACAAGAAATTGATATGGAAGGTTGTTTGAGTTTTCCTGAAATTTTTTTCGCGATATCAAGACCCAGAAAAATTCTGGTGAGTGGTTACACAAATACCGGAAGGAAAATCAAAATTCAAGCAGAAGGAATTCTGGCAAGATGTTTTCTGCATGAGATGGAACATCTTGACGGCGTTCTGATTATTGATCACGCGAGTAAACAGGAAAAAGAATTCTGGAAGGAAACGCTCAGTCGTCTCACCGGAACACCTGCTAACAAATGATTCCTGATTATCTGATATCAATCAATCCTGTGGCAGTATCAATAGAAGATGTTGATTGTCTTATTATTGGTAGCGGTATTGCAGGCCTGCGGGCAGCCATAGAACTTGCAGGCATGCGCACACTTGTTGCCTGCAAAAACGATCCTTATGATGGCAGTACATACAATGCGCAGGGCGGAATTGCGGTTGCTCTATCAGAAAACGATAGTCCTGAATTTCATCTGCATGATACTGTTGCTACCGGGTGTTTCGTAAATGATATATCCGCTGTGACTGTTCTTGTTAATGAAGGTATTGAAAGGGTCAGGGAACTGATTGATTGGGGATGTAAGTTTGACAAAAGAGGCAAAGATTTTGATTTTACCAGGGAAGCCGCGCATTCTTTTCCGAGGATATTACATGCAATGGGTGACGCAACGGGAAAAGAGATTGTGCATACGCTTCTTTCAAAAATTGGAAGTATTCCTGAAATTGTTCTTCAGGGAAAACTTTTTCTTATTGACCTGGTTTCTGACGGTGAAAAAATTACGGGTGGCCTGTTTCATGATAACACGACGCACAATCTGGTTTTCGTGCGTGCAAAAAAGACAATTGCTGCTTCAGGAGGTTTTGGTCAGCTTTTTCAGGAAACCACTAATCCTTCAGCAATTACTGGTGACCTTCAGGCGGCAGCATTTCGTAAAGGGGCACTCTTGGGTGATTTAGAATTTTATCAATTTCATCCGACTGCCCTGTACATGGCGGGAGTCCCAAGGTTTTTAATCTCTGAATCAGTCAGGGGCGAGGGTGCAGTCCTTGTGAATGCAGGTGGTGAAAGGTTTATGAAACATTATCATACGAATATGGAACTTGCCCCAAGAGATGTTGTTTCAAGGGCAATTGTGGCAGAAATGAGAAGAACAAACACAAATTGTGTATATCTTGACCTGAGAAAAATGAAGCCGCAGTTTGTGATCAAACGGTTTCCTGGAATATATAGATTCTGTCTTGAATATGGACTTGATATAACAAGCAATCTTATACCTGTCAGACCATGCGCGCACTATGCCATGGGAGGCATTGTGACAGACATTGATGGTAAAACAAATCTTGAAAACTTTTTTGCCTGCGGCGAAGTTGCATGTACAGGTGTTCATGGGGCGAACAGGCTGGCTTCCAATTCTCTGCTTGAAGGATTGGTTTTTGGAGCAAGAGCAGGAAGAAAAATTAGAGAAGAATTAGGTTCATTTCATCATGGCAAAACCGCTGCCCTGCCGGAGTACAAAATCAGTAAGCAAAATATTCCATTTATTGACATTTATGACTTACAGAGGTCCATTAAGAGTTTGATGTGGAAAAATGTGGGAATAGAAAGACACCAGGATTCTTTAACTGAAGCCATAAACCGACTTGATACATGGGGAAAGTACATATTTTTGAAAGAATTTTCGCAACAGACAGGATGGGAGGTTCAAAATATGTTTATTCTTTCTTCTGTCATGGCGCATGCGGCATTGAAAAGACAGGAAAGCAGGGGCGCACATTTCAGAAAGGATTTTCCGGAGACAGACGACAAAAATTGGAAGAAGCGACAGACATTTTCAAAGAACGATTTTTCTCTATGAAAGGAACAAGATGAGGCAGAATAGACACCATCCGCAGAAGCAAAAGATTGAAGATAGAACCAAAAATTTTAATGAAGTCAGCCATGGATTAACGGAGCAGGATGCCATTGAAGAAGCCAAAAGATGTCTTCAATGTAAAAAACCATTATGTGTGGCTGGTTGTCCTGTGGAAGTTGATATCCCTGGATTTATCAAAAAAATTGCAGAGAAAGATTATGATGCAGCAATAAAAATCATTAAAGAGAAGAATGTACTTCCTGGTATATGTGGAAGGGTATGTCCGCAGGAAACCCAGTGTGAGGGAGTGTGCATCCTCGGGAAAAAATCAGAACCAGTCGCCATAGGACTTCTTGAAAGATTTGCGGCTGATATGGAAAAAGAAAAAAATATTCCCATAATAAAAGAGAAAAAAACAACGCCTGTTGCTGTTATTGGTAGTGGTCCAGCAGGTTTAACGTGTGCTTCAGAACTCGCAAGACACGGATATCCTGTGACAATTTTTGAATCTTTGCATCTACCAGGAGGTGTTCTGACATACGGTATTCCTGAATTTAGATTGCCCAAAAAAATCGTGAAAGACGAGATTGAATTTGTAAAAAAACTCGGTGTTGAAATTCTTACTGATGCTATTATCGGTAAAACATTGACGATTGATGATTTGAGAAATATGGGATATAAAGCGATTTTCATTGGTGTTGGTGCTGGATTGCCATCATTTATGGGCATTCCTGGTGAAAATCTTCTCGGGGTTTATTCTGCCAATGAGTTCCTCACAAGAATCAATTTAATGAAGGCGTATAAATTCCCGGAATCAGATACGCCTGTTCAGGTTGGAAGCAGACTTGCTGTGATAGGTGGTGGCAATGTGGCTCTTGATGCCGCCAGATGCGCATTAAGGCTTGGTGCAAAGGTGAGTGTGCTTTACAGAAGAACTGAAAATGAAATGCCTGCAAGAAGGGAAGAATACGAAAATGCAAAAGAAGAGGGCATTGAGTTTCATTTTCTTACTCTTCCCATACGATTTGTTGGCGATGAAAACGGTTATCTTAAAGGAATAGAAGTTCAAAAGATGCAACTGGGGGAACCAGATGAAAGTGGAAGGAGACGACCGGTTCCAATCCCTGGTTCTGAAACTGTTATGGATTTTGAAACAGCGGTTGTTGCCATAGGGCAAAGACCAAATCCTCTTTTAACATCCACAACTCCAGAACTGAAATTAGGAAAATCAGGTATTATTGTTGCTGACCCTGAAACAGGTCAGACAAACATCAAGGATATTTTTGCAGGCGGCGATATCACAACCGGGGCAGCAACCGTGATTAGTGCAATGGGCGCAGGTAGAAAAGCAGCGCAATCGATTATGAAATACCTTGAAACAATTGAAAAGACCTGATATTCTTTGACATCGCTGGTGAAAAAAGTTAACATTTAATCAAAATATTTTCCTTAACAGGGAGGTAAAATGTTTGTATGGGCGATAATCGGGATATTCGTGGCAATAACAATTATTACCAATACCATCAAAATTGTTCCTGAATACGAAAGGGGTGTGGTATTTCGGCTTGGTCGATTAGTGGGACCAAGGGGACCAGGATTATTTTTTCTGATTCCAGGGATTGAAAGAATGATTAAGGTGAGTTTGAGAACAGTGACCTTTGATGTTACGCCCCAGGAAGTGATGACAAGAGACAATGTACCTATCAAGGTTAATGCAGTGGTGTGGTTCAGGGTTATGGACCCATCAAAAGCAATCGTTGAAGTTGAAAATTACCATCTTTCCACAATGCAAATTGCGCAAACAACACTTCGCGGTGTTCTGGGACAGATGGAACTGGATGAGATACTTTCAGAAAGGGACAAAATCAATCACAAACTCCAGCAGATTATTGATGAACAAACAGACCCATGGGGTATCAAGGTGAGTATTGTGGAAATTAAGGAAGTTGAATTGCCTGATACAATGAAACGGGCAATGGCTCGACAGGCAGAAGTTGAAAGGGAAAGAAGAGCCAAAGTTATCAATGCTGAGGGAGAATATCAGGCAAGTGAAAAACTTGTAGCAGCTGCGAGAAAACTTTCTGAAGTTCCAATAGCAATTCAGCTCAGATATCTGCAAACAGCGTCAGAGATAGCGACAGAGAAGAATTCAACACTGGTGTTTCCTATTCCTCTCGAAATGTTTTCTGTTTTCAAACAGATGGCTGAGAAGAAAGCAGATCAGAGCTGATACCAGTAATGAAAATGTTCAAGAGTATTGGTATTGCCGGACTTGGTTTGCTTGGTGGTTCTGTGGCTCTTGCAGCAAAAAGCAATGGACTGGTGTCTGAAGTGTTTGGCTACACACGAAGTTCTGATACACTTCAACGAGCATGCGACCTTGGAATCGTTGACAGGCCGTTTTCAACTTTTTCGGAAATGGTGAAGGAAGCAGAATGTGTTTTTCTTTCTGGCCCGATTTCAGTGAATCTGGAGCTTACAAAAAGTATTCTGGAAGTTAAACCAACACTGTTATTTACAGATGTTGGCAGCACAAAAAAAGCAATCACAGATGTTGTTGAGAAATTATTTCCGTACAGAAATTGTTTCGCTGGTTCCCATCCTATGGCAGGTTCTGAGAAAAGGGGAATTGACCAGGCGAGATGTGACCTGTTTTCTGGCAGAACCGTTATCATCACGCCGGTGAAGAATGCTGGCACTCAGGCAGTTGAAACCATCAGGAATTTCTGGGAGAGAGTTGGTGCAAAAACAGTCATCATGAGCGCCGAAAAACACGATACAATATGTTCTTATACAAGTCATCTTCCTCACCTTGTGGCTTTTTTGCTTGTGGAAATGCTTGAAGGAAAACTGGATGATTCTGATGTGATGTCATGCATAGGCCCAGGATTTTGCGATACAACGAGGATTGCTGCAAGCGACCAGGAAATATGGGCTGAAATTTTCGCCAGCAATAAAGAAAACATGCTTCTGGCTATGAAAAAATTTCAATTGCATCTTGAACAGATTGAACGGATTATTGAAAAAAACGAGGTTGAACATTTGAAAAAATGGATTGAAAAAGTCAAGCAAATGAGAATGAGTATTTGAGTCAGAAAAATGAAAAAAATATCCAGCGAAGAAATAGAAGAAAGAAAAAAGGTTGTCAAGAAAATCAAGAAGGTTGTGATAAAAATTGGAACAAATGTTCTTACATCCGTGGGACACAGACTGGACACTTCTCTGATGGAACATCTGGGGCAACAGATATGCTGGCTTGTTGAAAGCGGAAGACAGGTTATTGTAGTAACATCTGGAGCCATTGGCGCAGGAATGCAGATACTTGAATGGAAAAAAAGACCTTCAAAAATTGAAAAACTTCAGGCTGCAGCAAGCGTTGGACAGAGCAGATTGATGAGATTTTACGAAAGGATTTTTCGCGAGGAAGGATACAATGTCGGGCAGGTGCTACTCACGCGGGATATTTTTGAGTCCGAAGAGAGAAAAAACAATGCCTTTGCAACGCTTGAGACACTGCTTTACTATAAAATTATTCCGGTTATCAATGAAAACGATGCGGTTGCTTCTGAGGAAATAAAATTTGGAGACAATGACCAGCTTTCTGCAATGGTGGTGGAATTGATTAAAGCCGATGCATTGATTCTTTTGTCTGATGTGGATGGTTTTTATGACGCTGACCCAAAAAATTGCGGAAGGGTGAAATTGATTTCAGAAGTCAGTTACATTACAGAATCTCATCTGTCTATCGCAAAAAACGGTAACCCATCAGAACTTGGAAGAGGTGGAATGGTTTCAAAACTGCTGGCAATCAAGAGAGTGTTGACAATCGGGTGTACAGGTTTTATTGCAAATGGTAAGAGACCATGGGTGCTCAGAGATATTTTCCTTGGTAAAAAGGTTGGAACGATTTTTTTGCCGGAGAAAAAATAATGGACTGGAAAAATGAAATCAATACGATGGCGATTGATGCTCGCAATTGCTCATTTGAACTTGCATGTCTTTCTTCAGAAAGAAAAAATGAATTTCTTTCACTTCTGGCAGAGATACTGATACAGAAGAGTGATAAAATTTTGATGTTCAATCAAAAGGATGTGAAAAAATGTCAGAAACACAATTATTCGCAGGCATTCATTGACAGATTGCTTCTGACTCCAGAGAGAATAAAAAAGATGGCAGCATCGCTGCGCAATATTGTAAATCTTGAAGACCCTGTTGGTAAAATCATATGGGAAACGATTCGTCCCAATGGACTTGTCATTAAAAAAGTGAGAGTGCCCATTGGTGTGATAGCAATTATTTACGAATCACGGCCTGATGTAACCATAGAGGCAACCTCTCTGTGTATAAAATCCGGTAATTGTGTTCTGTTGCGCGGTGGCAAAGAATCGGTTTTTTCAAATTCAATTCTTGTGGAATGCGTAAAGGAAGCGCTGGAGAAAACAGGTATTAATCAAAATGCTGTAAATCTTGTAAAAGTGGGAGGAAGGGCAGGAGTAAAATACCTTCTGTCTTTGAATGAAAGCATTGACCTGGTGATACCGCGGGGCGGGGAATCTTTGATCAGGGCAGTTGTTTCACACAGCAAAATCCCCGTCATTAAACATTACAA
>DAONMJ010000044.1:0-13227 GCA_035392545.1 bacterium | reverse complement strand
ACAACGATTCTTCCATCCCTGAGAGACAAAAGATTTGCAGGGCATCCCCATATATCAAGTTTCACTGGCACAGACCATGTTTTGCCTTCATCAAGAGAATAATTTGACCAGAGAAAACCGCTTTTGCCATCCCTCATTACAGTGAGAATTTTTCCTGTTTTTGTCATACATAAAGATGGTTCCTCAAATGACCTGAAAATAATGATTTTTTCACTGTCCAGAAAAACAGGAAGGAAATTGTAATTGTCTTTTTTGAAAAGGTTTTCTCTGGCAAATGTATTTTCACTTCTGCACGAGGCAGCCTGAAAAAACTTTTTTTTCTGGCCTGTTTTCAGGTTAACCAGTTCCATCTGTGATTCAATGAGAAATCTCACAGCATTTTCTGGACCACTTGTTTGGATGAAAGAATGACCGTAATCAATAAAATCCATGGTTAACCTACTGTGTGCAATTTGATTTTCAACAGATTTTTCATCACACTGTAAAGATTACCTTGATACGATTCCAGACCAAATGAATCGTGCAACTTTTTGTATTCGTGATATATCTGGTTGTAGATTTCATGATTTTTTTCATCGGGCTTGTATGAAATTGGCTTAAACCTGCAGAGAACCTCCTGCGCTTGCCTGACATCTGCAAATCCTGATTTTTCCTTGCCTGCTGCAATTGCGCCAAATATCGCTGCTCCAAGAGCGCATGTTTGTTTTGATGCTGCAATGTTGATTTGTTTTCCTGTAATGTCAGCATAAATCTGCATCAGCAGGGAATTCTTTTCAGCAATGCCGCCACAGGCAACAATTGAATGTGCCTTTACCCCATACTCATCAAGTCTATCAATAATCACTCTTGCGCCAAACCCGGTTGCTTCAATAAGAGCCCTGTACACTTCTTCTGGCTTTGTATTGAGAGTAAAACCTGCAATAAGACCTGTAAGCTTCTGGTCCACAAGAATTGTCCTGTTTCCATTATGCCAGTCAAGAGCAATGAGTCCAGAACTACCTGGTTTGATATTTCTTGCAAGACGCGTGTAATAATTGTAGATATCTTTTCTTTTTTCAGGTAAAAATGTTTTCAAAAACCAGTAAAAAATGTCTCCTACTGCAGATTGACCTGCTTCAAGTCCAATAAAGTCCGGAACAACAGAGTCAGGGACAATTCCGCATAGTCCAGGGATATCAGGAAGGTTTCTGTCCTTTGGAAAAATCATAATATCACAGGTTGATGTACCAATGATTTTGACAAGAACATTTTCCCTGATTCCTGCGCCCACTGCTCCCATGTGAGCGTCAAATGCGCCAACACTCACAGGCGTTCCTTCACAAAGACCAAGTTTGTTTGCCCAGTATTTCGAAAGACCGCCTGCTTTTACTCCTGCAGGGTATGCCTTCTGGTAAAGTTTGCTTCTTAAATTTTTGAATGAAGGGTCAAGCATTTCAAGGAATTTTTCATCAGGAAGTCCACCCCACTGCGGGTTATACATGGCTTTATGTCCAGCAGCGCAAATGCTTCTTAAAACCTGGGAAGGGCTGGTGCATCCAGTAAGTATAGCGGGTATAAAATCGCATAGTTCTACGAAACTTGCGCTTGCCTCAAAAACCTTTTTATCTGTTCTTGCAAGGTGTAGAATTTTTGAGAAAAACCATTCTGAGGAATATACGCCGCCAATTTTTGAAAGGTATTCTGGCCTTATTTTTTTTGCAAGATTTGTGATTTCCTCTGCTTCATCTGCAGAAGTATGGTCTTTCCATAGCCATGCCATTGCGTTTTTGTTGTTTCTGAATTCTCTTTTCATTACAAGAGGAACAAGATTTTCGTCAACCGGTATGGGAGTGCTTCCAGTGGTATCAATACCAATACCAACCACATCTTCACTTTTGATACCCTTTCTTTTCATCAGTTTCGTGAGGTTTTTTCCTATTTTTTCAAGACAATACAAATAATCCGCAGGATTCTGTCGGGCAAGATGGGCATTTTTATGGTCAAGAATCACTCCGTCTTTACCTGAGGGATAATTTTCAACCAGTTCAATGACTTCCCTGGCTGTAAGCAGATTGACAACGACCGCTCGCATGGAATTTGTTCCATAATCAAGACCGAGTACATATCTCTTCATGGTTACTCCTTTTTGCCGTTATTTTAACAAAGGCAGCGCAAAAAGTAAAATCAAAAAGATTGCAAAATTTCTATTATGATGTAGAATTTATTGATGAAAACATTTCATGTCCAGTGGCACATTACAAACACCTGTAATTTAAGATGCAAACACTGTTATCATGATTCTTACAGGGTATCAGATGACCTGAGATTTCCTCAAATACAGGTTCTTTTTGATGGGCTTGTGAAGTTTTTGAAGAAAAATAAATATCATCTGACGGTTGATATCACTGGTGGTGAGCCATTTTTCCATCCTGATTTCTGGCAAATTATTCAGATGCTTGAAAACTGCAATCATGTGATGCAGTGTGGCATCATTACCAATGGAACAGTTCTGACAGAGAAAATACTCAATCAACTGGCTGGTTTTTCAAAAATCAAAGTAGTGAAAATTTCATGTGAAGGGAGCGATAAACAAAGTTTTGAAAAAATTAGACCGTTTCCTTATGAAAAATTTTTGAAGATTCTTGAACTGGTTTCTATGTTTAAATTTGAAAAACTTCTGATGTTTACGCTACTTGAAACAAATTCAGACCAGATTTCAGGGTTATTCAATCTTGTTACGCGTTTCAATCTTGATGGATTTATCATGGAGAGATTTTTCCCGATGGGAGCAGGCAAAAAACTGAATAATTTTTTTGTCACAAATGAGACATGGCAATCAACTGTTAAACAACTTCTTACTTCATGCGGAATGCCGGATGACTTAATGCTTGTCGCAGAGTATCGTGGTTTCAAGGTATTGAGAAAAAAGAACAGATGGGAACTGTTTGGTGCACCGTGTATTGTTGGTAAGTATGGTTGCGCCATTATGCATGACGGGAATGTGTTTCCCTGTAGAAGATTTGTTTTAAGTATCGGGAATGCCTTAATTGAGCCGTTTGAAAAAATCTGGATGAAAAATCCATGCAGAACCATGAGAAGAAAAAATTTGAAAGGCAACTGCGGTGTTTGTAGCATCAAAAAATGTTATGGTTGCAGGGCACTTGCGCATTGTATTTACGGTGATTGTTTTGCCGAAGACCCTTTATGCTTTTTGAATGTTTGAACCCTTTTATCGATGATGGCATCTAAAACATAAAACCTTACATGGAGGAAAAATGAAAGTATTAAATGATGAAAATTTTGATGCTGTGCTGAAAGAAAATTCTGTGGTTCTTGTGGATTTTTATGCTGACTGGTGTGGTCCATGCAGGATGATGGCACCAGTGGTTGAAGAAATTGCGACAGAACTGGAAGGCAAAATGGTTGTTGCAAAACTCAATGTAGATGAAAACCCTGACATTGCTGCAAGATTTCAAATTTTTTCAATCCCGACCTTTATTCTTTTCAAAAATGGCAAGGCGGAAGAAAAGATTATTGGTGCTGTCGGCAAGGCAGGATTGCTGGAAAAAATCAAGTCCTATCTTGGTAGTTGACAGGTAAAAATATGTCAGGTATAATGACCTTGAAGATATAAAATTCCTGGAGACATATGGGAAGAAGAAGAATACTGGTAGACCGTGAAATACAATTCAGATCTGTGCTTTATGTTCTATTGTTCATGGTATTGACCAGTATTTTTGTCAGTCTTGCAACATTTAACAGCGTCTGGTCTTTGCTTGTCAATTATCTGGCTGCTGCCAATGAAAAAAATCTCACTCATATCTTTGATGTTACATTTAGAACATTTGCCGTTCGTATTACACTTCTCACCATATTCCTTGCGGTTCTTGCCACGCTTGGCATGCTTCTTGTTTCTCACCGTATAGCGGGGCCAGTATTTCGCATACGGCAGATTTTAAAAGAACTTCAGGAAGGAAAAAGTCCAGTGTTTACACTTAGAAAAGGAGATAGCCTCAGCGCGTTGATGGATGAAATAAGAAATTTTGGTCTTACATACATCCATCTTGTTCAGGCAAGTAAAAGGGTTCTTGAAATATGGAATAAGACCCAGGTTCAGGACATGAGTTTGAATCTGGCACTCAAAGATTTAGAAGAGTGTTTCCAGGAAAAAATAAAGGAAGAAAACCTTACAGTTGAAAAAAAATTAAAAGAGGAGGGAACATGAAAAAAGGATTCAGTCTTATTGAGGGTATTATTGTTTCATTCATCGTTGTGTCTCTCGCTGCGATGGTATTGGGACTTATTTCAAGGTCAAGGACTCTTTCAAGGTCAATGGTTTGCCTTAATAACCTTCGTCAGATTTCCATGGCGATTGAGAATTATCAGGCAGACTGGAAAGGCAGTCCCAATCAGCTTTATAATCTATTTCCCAATTATATAAAAGATAAGTATTCTTTCAAATGTCCTGAGGATAAAGATGTTAGTACTGGAGACCTTCCAAACAAAAATAGTTATGGGAATTTTTATGTAAACCGTTCGTTTAATGACGAAGACACAGGCAAACTTTATCTTTTCTGTCCGAGGCATTTCAACGGGACAAAGGGAGTTGGTGCCTTTCTATCATATGCTGCAAACATTATGACAAATAACCCTGTGACCTGGAATGGTACCAGGATGATGCCAGGACAGATCAATCAGGGCGGTACATATAAGTTTGCAGATGGAACAACAGTAACAGCAGACCCATCATTAAAAGTTGGTCTTTGTGGTTCTTTTGTCAGTCCTGACGATAAACATTACAGTATCATTTTTGTGCCTGAAGAATCCAGTGGTTCATTAACAGTTGACCATCAGGGGGATTCAAGGTTTGAGGTTGTTACACCTGCACTCATTGCTGGTGTCAGTGGAACAAAATTTACTGTCAACAGTGCTTACGATAGCGCAACAAATCAGGCGACAACCACTGTTGCAGTGTCTCAGGGAAATGTGCAGTGCGAAGACAGGACAGATGGTACAAAAAACATTGTGAAAACTACTGAGAGAATTGGTATTACTGTTGTTTGCCAGAAACCAGACAGTTCCAGTACTCAAAAAACAAGAAGCGTGCCTGTCAGGCCACTTAAGAAAATAAAGGTTGTAAGATAATAAGTGGCTGAATGATGTCCAGAAAATGGGTTGCTGCAGTCATACTTTTGACATTTGGAACTATCGGTTTTTTATACTCAATCAATGCCTTCAATCGTTTTACACACCTTACCTATGATTTGTTAATCAGATCAGTTTTTCCAGAATCAGTAAAAAATGTTGGTGTCGTTCTTGTTACTGCCACAGAAAACTTTGTTTCTGAGATCGGTCATGAACCCAACCGGTCTGATTATGCGAAATTGCTATACTTGCTTGGCGAATCAGAACTTGTGGTATCTGATATTTTCTTTCCATCCCTGCAATCAGAAGAAATGGATAACAATCTCAGAAAAGCGCTTGTTGCTTGCTCTGACAAAATTATTTTGCCTGTTTTTACTCCTTACAAACTTGATAAGAACAGGGCATTTGAGACAGGATATGTTGTAAGTACATTGAACGAAAATCATCCCTACTTTCAGAAAGCAGTAAAATACATCGGTCACATCAATGTTTTTCCAGATTCTGATACGATTGTGCGTAAGTGTCCTGCATTTATTTTTTTCAAAGGGCAATCTTATCCACATGTTGTTATAAAAGCGTTGAGCATTCATAAAAAAAATGGGCACATTAATGTGTCAAGATTTTCCGGGTTCAGGAAGTTACAGGATACAATACCTGTTGATAGGGATGGTTGTTTTGCAATCAGGTATGTTTCGCCTTCAAATCTTGTCAATGCGATTTATACAATGGAAGATGTTCTGAAAGGCAAGGTTTCTCCAGAAACATTCAAGGGCAAAATTGTGATTATTGGCCATACCATTATGGGCTCCAAGAATGCTGATTTGATTCCAACACCACTTGGGGTTCAGTTTGGCGCCCTTGTTCAAATGCAGGTACTGTATACTGTTTTCAGTGGAAATTACATCTGGACCATAGACCAGAAAATAGTTCTTCTGTTCACATTCTTCATTATTTTTATTATGATGTTTGCATTTTTTTCTTCCTTCTGGCGCGGTACAAGGAGTTTTGTTTTCTGTGTTCTGGCGTTATTGTACAGTGTATTTATTCTGTTTAAGAACAATGTGTTTTTTGATCCAGTGCCAGGGCTTTTCGCATCGGTTTTTGCTTATGCCAGTTTTGTCGTGATGAATTTCTTTGAAGCAAGAAAGGAAATTTCAAAAGGGCACCAGCTTCTTTCTGTTCTTGAAACAACCCAGAGGGAGATTGCATCAATTGTCAAACCTCAGGAAATGCCAGGAATGCAGAAACGGGTTTATTTGCCCACAATACACGATACATTTTTCTACAGAACGCCTGCCATTACATTGAAAACAATCAATTCTTTGCTCGGGATTTCTGACGGTGTTGTGTTCAGCCATGATAAGAGCACCGGAAATATCAATATTCTTGTCAATATAGAGGGATCCAGTATTAACAAAGAAATGATTTCTGCTGCGTTGAAAACGATTCAAAACGACAGGGTCAGAATATTCAACAGGCACCTTCCAGAAGAATTGAGAAGACATGGTCTTTCAAATATGTTAGTTTTGCAGATTCTTGAGGAACCAATGATGAATATATACGGTATTTTTGTGAATAAGAAACCAGGACCTGTGTCTTCAGCCGTGGCTTTTACAAAAAATGACTATCAATGGATTGCATCATTCTGTCTTCAAATTGTGGTTGCGGTGTTTAACACACAACTGAACGATGCTCTTAAAAAATCCCAGCTTGAGACAATTATGAGATTGGCAACTGCCATTGAATACAGAGACCGTGAAACAGGTATGCATATTGCGCGGGTAAGCGAGTATTGTGCATTGATAGCCACAGAGATTAATCTTCCTAAAATCGAGGTTGAATTGATAAAATCAGCCGTACCACTTCATGATTTAGGTAAAATTGCCATACCCGATAGTGTACTGTTGAAACCATCAGCATTAACAGATGAAGAAAAAGAAATCATTAAAAGCCATACCATCATAGCTGCAAAGATGCTTGAAGGTTCTGATTCTTTTATTCTTCAGGCGGCATATCTGATTGCACTGTATCATCATGAAAAGTTTGACGGGACGGGTTATCCATATGGATTGAAGGGTAATGCAATTCCTCTTTATGGTCGTATTGCGTCGCTTGCAGATGTCTTTGATGCCCTCAGTTCAAAAAGGGTATATAAAGAAGCGGTTTCTTTTGAATCATCCATACAGAAAATTATTGAACTTGCAGGGAAGGACTTTGACCCTCAAATAGTTGACGCGTTTGTGAAAAACAAAGAACTCGCATTTGAGATTTATACAAAATATCAAGAAAATCTCCAATGACTCAGATTTTCATCCTCGGCCTGGTCAGTTTTTTTGTTGATATAAGCACTGAGATGGTGTATCCTTTGCTCCCGATATTTGTAACAGGGGTACTCGGTGCAAGCGTTGCAGTACTCGGAATCATAGAAGGACTGGCAGAGAGTATTGCAAGTCTTTTGAAGGTTTTTTCAGGGTATATTTCAGACAGGGTTCAAAAAAGAAAGTTTCTTGCGATTTTCGGTTATGGCTTTTCATGGGCAGGCAAGATATTTTTTGCGCTTGCCACATCATGGCAACATGTTTTTACAGGCAGGGTTCTTGACAGGATAGGCAAGGGTATAAGAACAGCGCCAAGGGACGCGCTCATCGCTGATTATTCAGATAAGAGCAAGAGAGGGTATGCCTATGGAATACACAGAACCCTTGACACACTTGGTGCATTTGCTGGCGTCGGCATTGTTTTGCTGATTGTTTCAAAAACTTCTTTTGATTTTCACAATGCGCAAATTTACAGGAATATTTTCTTGCTTTCCATCATACCCGCAATTACTGGATGGTTGATACTTTTTGCAATCAAGGATAAACCGGTTCTATCATCAAGCAGGCAGAAAATTTCTCTGTCTTTCAGGAATCTTCCCGGTAAATTAAAGTTGTTTCTTGTTTTCACCTTTGTTTTTGCCCTTGGCAATTCTTCAAATCAGTTTCTGCTGCTTAAAATTCAAAGAGATACTGGTTCATTGGTTACCACCCTGCAAGCATATCTTATTTTTAATCTGGTGTATGCTGCTCTGTCTATTCCATGCGGTAAAATTTCTGATGTAATAGGACAGAAAACAATTCTTGTTACGGGATATTTTGTGTATGGCATTGTTTACTGGCTTTTCGCTGGACACGGTAATATTTCTTTTTATTTTTCTGCCCTTGGTTTGTATGGATTGTATATGGCTTTGACTGAGGGCGTTGAAAAATCCCTGGTGAGTCAGCTTGCTCCTGCTGATATGAGGGCTTCCTTATTGGGGCTACATGCAACACTTGTGGGAATTGGATTACTGCCGGCGTCTATCATAACAGGCGTTTTGTGGCAGAAATTCGGTTCTTTTGTTGCTTTTGGCTTTGGCGGAAGCCTTGGAATTATTGCATCTATCGGACTTATGATTATTCTGTAACACCAGCACCGATATTGCTCGCTCTGTATCTGTCCTTAAATTCTTCCCGTTTCCCCTTATTCCATGAATTAATCTTTGAAAAATATCCTGTTACCCTGCTGATCCATTCAACATTTTTCCCGTGATGTGTCTGTTTAAGCAAGCTCACCAGTTCTCCTTCTCTGATTGCTTCATCAGTAAAGAATGTCAGGGTACTATATTCTTTATCCTTAACAAGTATACCAGAATAACCATTGTCCTTTTTTTCCTCAAACTCATAAAGATGAGGATACTTTTTCAAATGTTCTATAAATTTACTTCTTTCCATTCATCCTCCTGTTTAGGTTTGCAAAATGTTCAACCGATTTTTTGCGCATTTATCTTGATTACACCGTTATCTACCGCAGAACACCATGGACATTCTTTTGAAATGCCCCTGTAAATTCTTCCACAGTCAAGACACGAGGTGAATTCCGGGCTGAAAGCAATCTGGGCATTTTTTGTGTTCTGAAATACCTTAACGACAAAATTTGATAGTGCTTTTGAATCTGGTTTACTCTCTCCAAGCCATATATGAGTGAGGGCTCCTGCTTCAATAAGGGGATGAAAAACCCCTTCTTTTTTGACCCTTTCTATAGGAGATAGTTGTTCAGAGATATTCAGATATGTAGAATTTGTGTAGTAAGTTCTGTCCGGTATGGTTCCTTTTAATACCTCAGTGCTTTGTGAAGGAAAATGTTCATAATCCAGTCTTGCAAGTCTGTATGCAGTTGACTCTGCTGGTGTTTGCTCCAGAACAAATCTCAATCCTGTTTCTTTTGCCTTGCGGTCACATAAAATTTTAAGAAATGACACTACTTTCAGACCAAACTTGAATGCATCGTCAGATTCATGCAACTGTTTGCCAGTATGATACTGAACCATTTCATTGAGACCAAGAAGTCCTACCAGATGAGTCACCCTGTGCAACCTCAAATATGGTTCACCATCAAGGTTCATCGTTAGAAGTGCAAGGGGACCATTTTGACCATAAGAAAGAAGTGTTTCTATGAAACGACGTTTCTCCATGTGAGCCCTGACAGTAAGATTCATAAGATGTTCAAGATTCTGAAAAAGTTTTGAATCATCGTGTTCGGACTTATATGCAACCCTTGGTAAATTCAATGTTACGTTTTGAAGTGCTGAAAATCTCATTTTCCAGGGAGTTTTAGCGTCGTCAATATCAGATGCCTCAAGTTTAAACGACAATCTGCAACATTCACTGATTCTTGCAGTATTGTCCCTGTCAAAAACAAAATAGGGGTTGCCTTTTTCTGCTGCTACGAGACCGACAAGTTCAAGAAATTGCTCGTGTCCGGGTGTTTGAAAGAATCTGTTTGTAATGTGAAGAAGAGGTTTGGGAAAGAAAAACGGCCTGCCTACGCCGTCTCCTTCAAGATAAACCTCAAAAAGAGCCCTTGCAAATCTTTGCGCAGTTTCCTGATATTCAACATATTTTTTTCCGGTTTCTTTTCCTCCAGGACCTATGGCTGGTACATCAATGAAATGGTCAGGGATTTCCCAGTATAAATTAATATCGCTAAAAATTGCCTGCCCGCCTCTTGCAACTGCCTGCTGGCTATATTCATAAATAAGCATTTGAGCCAGTTGTTTCATGTCAGTATCAGATACTCCTTCAAGGAACGGAGCGAAAAATATATTGACAGCATCCCATCCAATCGCACCGTTGAAATGACCCTGAAGAGCAGCAGAAAATTTTACCATGTGCGCAAGAAGTGTTTCCGGATGTTTTGCTGGTTTTGCAATTGACAGGGCATTGGGAAGATGAAGTCCGAATTTTTTTACATATTCAAGAGATTGACCTGAACAATACGGTCTATCAATAAATCCAAGATCGTGCAGGTGTAGGTCTCCGCTCAGATGTGCATCTGAAATTTCTGGAGAAAACACCTCAAGCAGGGCAAACTCTTTCTTTATCTGTTCTGCCAGTGTCAGGTTGGTTGCTTCAGGATTATGCGGAATATTTGCATTTTCTTTGTTCGGGCTGAAAATAATGTTTTTTACATCGTAGAGGGGCAATCCGAGCCTGGTATATTTTCTTCTTGCATCCTCCATGCCAAATTCAACCAGTTTAGCATTAACCATTTCTCTGATTAAAGGAGCCGTCAGGTTCTTTACCTTTGATGCGATAATTTCTTTTTCCACCTCTGTGGCAATGAACGTGGCAATGTTTTGTTCCATGCCTGTTTCTTTTACCAGCGAGTCCACAATTTTTTCAATATCCCATAGGACAATATCTTCACCGCTTGTCCTTACAAAAAGACTCAGGTCTGTTGATTCTTTTATTTTTGCAATTTCCTGTTGTTCCTCAATAATATCTTTTTCAATGATACCCTGCTTGATCTGTCTTATCCTTGCTCTTTTTTCCCTGTAAAGAATGTATGCCTTTGCTGTTTTTGCATGGCCTGTTTTTATCAAAACCTTTTCAACGATATCCTGAATTTCTTCAACAGTTGGAATTTTCCCTTTGAATTCTTTGTTCAGATAAACACTTACTGCTTCTGCGAGGTCTTCGGCAAGATACCTGTCCTGGCCGCCCACACTCTTTGCTGCCTTAAAAATCGCCTCTGCTATTTTTGCCTTTTCAAAAGGAACAATTCTGCCATCCCTTTTCTGAATAAATTCAATTTTATTGGTGTTTATTCCCTGGGTCATTATAAGCCCCTTTTATGTTTTCAACTTCTTTTTGAAACTCTGACACATCTTTAAACTGTCTGTATACTGAAGCAAAACGCACGTAGGCAATTTCATCAAGTTTGCGAAGTTTTTCAATAATCATTTCGCCGATATTCTTTGATGGCACTTCTTTTTCGAACCTCTGTTTCAATTCCTGTTCAATTTCCTCAACGATAGTTGTAATTTGTTCGGTGCTGACGGGTCTTTTTTCACATGCGCGCTGAATACCATTAAAAATTTTATCTCTATGAAATGTTTCTCTTCTTCCATCTTTTTTCACCACTATCAATGGTTTTTCTTCAATTTCTTCATAAGTGGTGTATCTTTTTTCACAACGCAGGCATTCCCTTCTTCTTCTTATTTGCAAACCATCCTCGCTTTCTCTGGAGTCTATTACACGGTCTTCTATGAAACCGCAGTATGGGCATTTCATCGCAATATATTGTGTTCTGGGAAATTGTAATACACTATATTTAGTCTGTCAAGGGGTATGTGTAACAAGGGGGAAATCTATTTTTCAATCAAATTCATATTCCATTTCGTCCAGTCTATATATGCGCCATTTGAAATCTTCCTTGCGTATTTTCAGGATAAATCGACCGGCTTCTTTGTATGCTTCTCCATCAGTTGTTTCGATGTACGCGGTGGCAAAAAATTTCACTATTGCATTTGATTTTTCTCTTTCGATTTCTATCTGGTTTATGTCGATATCAAGATTTTTGAACATGTTGATATTGTTTCTCAAAAAAATATAAAGAGTACCATATGTGTTATCAAAACTATCCCTGTAGTCAAGTGTAAAGTGCCTGATGAAATCATTTACTTGTTTTTTTTCAATCTCTTCTATTGCCATTGAAAGGGTCTTTCTGATTTTTGCATTTTCATCAGGGAAAAATATCAATTTTACGCCAATTCCAATACTGACTGTAATGATCAGAAATAAGAAAACTTTAAGTATTAATTTTACTGTTTTCATCTGTATCCAATGGCTTTGCCGATAATGTTTTTCATGGAAATCTGAGGATGAAAATGACCATCCCAGTACGTTAATCTATTGTCTCCGCATACAAAAATATGGTTTTCCTTAACAACAAATGGTTCCACATTCCAGTTCCCATTTTCCTGCAGATATGGTTCAGGAATCTTATGCCCATTGATATACAGTTGTCCATTGTTGAACTCAACGGTTTCTCCTGCAAAAGCAAGTACCCTTTTAATAAAGTAGACATATGGCCTGTTTGATGTTTTGAAAATCACGATGTCTCCTCTTTCAACAGGATGAAACTTATAGGCAAGTTTATTAACAAGCACTATTGAGCCGTCTTTTATTGTGGGTTCCATGCTCATGCCAAATGCACGAAACCACTGGACAAAATAGATTCTTATTACAATCAAAAATATTACAACAAGTGTTGTTCGCAGAAGCGCAACACGCCAGTTTTCAGGAAAAATTTTCATAAACGCCTGACTATGGAAATAATGGACTGTGTCCTGTGAAAAAATAATCACATTTTTAGTATAGTTTACAGTTTGTTTTGCGTGCTGGTCAAATCAAAAAAATGCTGACTTCTTTTAGAAATCCCCCTTATATCCCCCTTTTGTAAGGGGGAATATGAGGGGGAAGAAGAAAAAGCGGAGGGTATTGAAAAATCTGAACCGATTTCATTAACGGGCTCATCGATCGGAATTTACTCCGAACCCCATTTCCGCCCGCCTCATTCTGCAGAGGAGGCAAAGAGGACGATTTCAAGTCTTTCTAATCCCGCCTTGCGGGATTGCTCGGCTCTACCGAGATTGGCGGCAAATTCTTTTATTTAATGCCACCCTCAGCTAATAACGCTTCGGGCTTATACATTCCTTTATTGCTTGCATTAAATTCGTGTTTAACCTGTACCAACATTTTTTCAAGCGTATAAAGTTTCCAATGAATCGGAACAAAAACT
>DAONMJ010000043.1:0-13228 GCA_035392545.1 bacterium | reverse complement strand
ATGTTCCTGGTTCAAATACTTTGTATTCAATAAGAATGGTAATATCCACTGGCATCTTTTCATAGGATTGGTCAAGACAATTTTTCATTCGTTCATACGCTTTTTTCAAATCAATCTGGCCTGGATACATTGAACCATCAGGAAACCATAAGGTCACAATTCCATTGCACAGGTCTTTTGCAATTTTTCCCGCCAGTATTGTCTGTTCAACATATCTCTGTCTCGTTTTGCTATCAGGGGAAGTAAAACTTCCCATATGGGAACCTGTGAGGAAGTATGTGGGATTCACTGCCCCTAATTCAAGACCACGGTCCTTTGCCTCTTTTGCAACCTTTTCAGCAATCTTATAGTCAGCCACCATTCCATCTTCTGAAAAATCCCACAGCATGTGAGTGGCAAATCTTTTTGTAGTACCTGTAAGTTTATTGATAAACGCGGCGTCATCGAGTTTTTCTTCAATATTTCTTGCTGCGCCAGGATACATATAACCACCAAATCGTCCGCCTCCAAAAGTTCCCAGAGCCCAGCCAGGAATTTCAACCTGAAATTTTTTTACTGCTTCAATGGCTCCCTTCACACTCTTTTCTCCAAATTCTTCAACAAGCACTTCAAGCCCTTTCTCGATCCATTTTGTACTTTTTGGCATGTTTTCCTCCATTATTCAATCAAGACCTATGGCTTTACGAAGAACCATTATCACATCTGAAATTGTTATAGTCGGTTCGCCATCATCTGCAAGTTTTGCTCTATTGATAAGCCATTGGGGGTATGGCGCACTATACACAGTGCCCCTGACTTCCACAGGAAGCTCAATCGCCATTCTCAAACATAAAATCACATCAGAAATATCAATAACTTCGTCTGTACTGATGTCGCCTTTTTCTATCAGTAGATTGTAAAATATTGTAAGAGCGTCAGAATCTCCAGTCACTACGGCAATGTCAGTTGTCCCGTTTCTGTCAAAATCACCATAACACATTGTTCTTGGATAACCTGTGTCAGTTGAAAATTCACCTGACGGAACAATCACACCATTTTTGTCTCCATAAGCCAGAAGCAAATCAGATGTTCGAACCCTTGCAACAACAACATCCTGCGAACCATCCCGATTGAAATCAGCGACTATCACATCATATGGATCGAAACCGGCTTCAAAACTTGTCCCTGCAGAAAAATTCCCATCTCCATTACCCAACCAGGTAGAAAAAAGATTGTCTTCAGACCAATCACAAACAGCAATATCAGGGTTTCCATCAGTGTTGAAATCAGCAAACACAATGCCTGTTGGAGAATTTATCGAAGAAATACTGCCGGCACTGGTAAAAGCGCCATCGCCATTTCCAGTAAATAAAAATACTCCATTGGTATACCTCGCAATTACTGCCATATCAGTAATTCCATCCTTGTTAAAATCGCACAAAGAAACACGACTCGCATTAACAAGACGATAAAACAACTGATTACCAAATGTTCCATCTCCGTTGCCAGAAAGAACAATGACTCCACTATTTGGATAATTATCGCTTATTATTGCAATATCCGGTTTTCCATCCCTGTTAAAATCTCCTGACACTATTGAAAAATGCTGTCCACCAATACCGATAAAAAATGTATTTACTGAAAATGTTCCATCACCATTGCCTGTCATTATGCTGTATGTCATACCATTTGAATTGGCAACAGCAATATCAGGTTTTCCATCCCTGTTAAAATCTGCAGCCACAAGGTTGTAGGGCCTAAATTCATAACCAAACGCTGGCTCAAATTGATAATTTATTGCATCAGAAAATGTTCCATCAGGTTTCCCTTTTAAAATAGAAACACTGGCGCTACCTTCATTGGCAACAGCAAGGTCAAAAATCCCATCATTATTGAAGTCGCCTGCAATTACATTCCTTGGATCTACTCCGACCTGATAATGGACAGGCATTGAGAATATTCCTGATTCTTTTAATTCAGTTGAGTTTTCCAGAATTACCATACGGTTATAAAGTATTAAGGCAATATCCTGTTTACCATCGCCATTGAAGTCACCTGACACAACAGCATACAGGCCGCTAGGACAACCATAATTAAAAGATGACTGAAAAGTCCCATCATTTTTTCCCTTCAAAACAGTAAGGGTTTTAGAATACTGATTGACAACAGCAAGGTCGCTTATCCCATCGCTATCAAAATCATTCACATCAATGCACCAGGGTTCTCCGCCTGTATCATAATAAACAGGTGTTTGAAAGGTACAATCACCATTTCCCATTAACACTGCAACCTGGCCTGGCCCACTTCTACTTGTGACAGCAAGGTCTGCTTTGCCATCTCTGTTAAAATCACCTGTTGTAATGAACCAGGAAGAAGAAATAGAAACACTGGACGGGTCATAAAAAGTACCATTGCCTTTCCCGCGAAAAACACTGATATTGGAATTAAAATAACCGCTGACTGCAACGTCCATGATGCCATCATTATCAAAATCTGCTGCAGTTAAATACAAAGACACATAACTGGTGGTATTTGAAGAAGTAAGATTGAAATTGCCTTCTCCATCTCCAAGATAACAATAAAACGCACCATTATAAGAGACAACAGCAATGTCAGGTATTCCATCCCTGTTAAAATCTGCTGACACAATACCTTTTGGATAAGCACCTGCAAAATAATGTGCTGGTCCTTGAAATGTTCCATCACCATTGCCCAAAAGCACGCTCATCCTTTCAGGATACTGATAACTTGTAACAGCAATATCCATCTTGCCATCTCGATTGAAGTCTTCTGCAATGATATAAGTTAAATAACCACCAATACTGGTGATAATCGGTTCATCAAAAAAAGGGCTTTCATATTTTCCAAGGAAAACAAGCACATCTCCAGTGGAATTCACAGCAGCAATATCAATCTTTCCGTCTCTATTGAAGTCCGCTTTCACAGCATGTTGGAACCCGTCATTTTCAAATTGACCCACAAAGTTGAAATCTATGCCATATACAGACGCTACAAAAAATACCATAGAAAAGATTATTCGGTAAATCGTTCTATTCATGTTTTCTCCTTTTTATCATTATAACATGCAGGTACTATTTTTTAATTTTTCTACCTGTAATCAAATATGCGGTGTGACCAACCATTACATCAAAAGGCCTTAATCTTTCTGGATTAATACGGTACTTCCTGAACAGTATCTCGCACACTTCAAGATTAATAACAGGCAGGGTCTCGCATATCCGAATTACATTTGAAACCTGATTTGTTGTTGGTACGACTATTCCAAATACTGCTCCATATGAAAGACACTCGACAATATCACCAAGGTAATTTTCTGGTTCTTTCAAATCAATCACTGCACAATCAAACTCACGTTCTTCTATTCCATCCTCAATGTTTTTTGTGTAAAACACAACCCTGTCAGAAAACTGCATCTGCTCAATCAGGTTTTTTGCTTTTTTTGAAAACTCCTCCCTTGCTTCATATGTATAAACCTTGCCACCACTTCCTGCAAAATACGAAAGAATCAGTGTCATTGCGCCTGAACCAGTACCCACCTCAAGAATCTTCATTCCCTGTTTGATACCCAATTTTAAAATCAAATAACCGGCATCTTTGGGATAAATAATCTGGGTGCTTCGTTTCACATAGTAAAGGAGAAGTTCTTCAAGAGACGGAAGAAAAAAATAAAGTTTTTGATTTGTGTTTGTGATAACAAAATCGCCAGGCGTTTTACCGATAATGTCCTGTAAATCAACCAACCCTTCATGAGTACTGAAATGTTTTTTCTCAAGTTTCACAAACCATTTTCTTCCTTCTTCTGAAATCAAACCCACAATATCATTTTCCTTCAATGCTTCCATAATCAAAGCCCTCTCTTTCAAGTTCACTGAACAAACAACCGCAGTATTTCTGTCTGTAAAGATGCCACTTTCTGGCAATCTCCTGACCGTTCTGATAATGATTTCTGAGGTCAAGTGGCAAAAAGTCAAGATTATACTCCTGGGCAATTTTAATGCCTATACTTTTTATGGTTTCAATGTCCTGATGAACACTATAGAACATGGTTGTAGTAAAAATCCTTATTCCGGCTTGTTTTGCAAATTGCGCTGTTTTTTCAAGACGCAATTGATAGCAAACAGCGCATCTTGCCTTTTTATTTTTTGATACAGGCAGGCACATTGAAAACCATTGATTGATATCGTAAGAAAAATCCCATTCAATTTTTTTCCCTATTCTTTCAAACACATAGCCCGCTGTCTGAAACCTTTTTTTATATTCTTCAAATGGATGAATATTTGGATTATACCAGTAGCCAGCCGGCTGAAAATTTTCTTCCAGAAATTCAAATGTCTTTATTGCGCAAATTCCGCAACAAACGTGAACGACAATTTTTTCTTTCATGCGAAGGTCCTCCAGACAAGTGTACCGGACCAGAAGAAAAATACCACACTCCCTGCAATCTTCCCAGCCCATCGATTTTCGAAAAATCTTCCAATAAATTTTGAACACCAGGGGGTAAATATTGTAATGATAATAAGCGGATTTATTGCATTGCCCAATCCAAAAACAAGTCCACCAATAGCACCAGAAACGAATGAATTCGCAACATACGCAAGATATGCAAGCACGCCCAGAAGTGCTCCACATGGAACAAATCCAACAACAAAACCACTGCAGTAAGATAGATGTCCCTTCAAAAACATTTTTATTTTATCTGATAGAGTAAGATTTAATACCCCCAGTATTAAAAAAAATAATGCGCCTGAAAAAAGAAATACTCGATTATTTTTTAGCGCTGAAACATAGCCAGAGGAATATCCTACAAGTCCGCCTGCCAGGGTATAAGAAACAAGTTTTCCTGCATGAAAAAACACAAACATCCTCAATGTTTTTTTAATATCAGTATTCCTTTCAAAAATAAAAGGAAGGAAAACGCTTCCACAGGAAAGCATACAAACACTGCTTCCAATTAATATCCCGCTGATATACAGATTAACAAGGATGTGCCAGTTCAAAATTCCTTCTCCGAAAAAACTTCTGCCTGAAATGTGTACAATTCGGTATCTGGTTTTTTCCAGGCATCTGGTTCAAGTCCTGCCTTATGCTCACACAACGCTGAAAGAAACTGTTCTTTTGTCCAGCCCGTCTCATCAGCAACCTGTGGAAGAAAAACACCCTGCCTGAATCCTTTTTTCACGATCACTCCGTCCCTGCCAAGCACAATTTCATCGGGACTGGAAACCCTGGCAGGAACTGTCAGGACAGAAATTTCTATTTCTATATCTTTCATTTCATTTAAGGTAACTGGTGGAAATCTTGGGTCCCCTGTCGCAGATTCAATTGCCATTTCTCTCACTGCATCTACAAGTCGTTCCCTCGGCAAAATCATACCAATACAACCGCGCAACTGCCCTTTTCTTCTGAGCGTGACAAACACCCCTCTTTTTTCGCAAAGCACAGGGTCTGTAATGTTTATTTGTGGAAGCTTTTTGCCACTCAGATGATATTCAATTGTCTGCCTTGCAAGTTTTAACAAAGTTTCCCTCTGTTGCCTGTTTAACATGTTTCCTCCTGTTTTGTCTTCCGATTGTTTCTTGTGTTCAAATAATACTGCCATTGCCGCATATCCAACCACATTACTGCTGTCTTTGGTCGTATTATATGAAGTTGAATAATCAAGTAATTTCACCTTAATCTGAGAAATTTTTGATAGAATTTTTAATCCAAGATACACAGCACTGCCACCACATGCCTCTGCATTTCCTTTTTGCATTTCATCAATTAACAATGAAAATTTGCCGGATTCAAGAAGTGATATGAACGAACTATCTTTTTGTTTTGCAACATCCAGTGAATAATAATGAGAAAGATCAGTACTCATTACGATGATTGAGTTTTTCTGTTTTCTCACAAAAGGTAAAAGGTAGTTTGCATAAATATCCAGTTCACTTTCATTCTCACAGCCAACAAGAATTGGAACAATTTTGAATTCACCTTTGATTGCGCATTGAAGAAATGGTATCTGAACCTCAAGACCGTGTTCTGCATCAAGAATTCTATAGTCAACACGAAATCCTGGTTTAACAACGATTTCAGACACCAGTTGAGTATCAACCCTCACGTCTCCAAGCGGACTTTCCCAGATATTTCTATCATCAGTGATAATTCCCAGAAACCTGGCTCGATGACTTCTGCCAATTAGAAACACAGTATCTATTTTTTTATCTTTAATGACTGAATAAGCAAATCCCGCTGTTTTCCCTGAATAGATATAGCCAGCATGCGGAACAATAATACCAGCAGGCATTTCACTGATTGATTTCGCTTTCAAAAATGACATAACCTGTGACTTCAGTTGTTTTCCATCTGCAGGATAAAAAGACCCTGCAAAAAAGGGCTTTCTTACAGTGTCAGAAAAAATCTGCTCTGCACTAAAAAAAACAAAACAACAGAAAACCACTACTGCCAGACCCCAGGAATTTTTGTTCCACAATACTCGCATTTTCCCTTTCTGATATGATTTTCAAGAACTTCAAATCCTTTTCTTTTAATAACGATTTTACCACAGTTGCTACAAACTGTATTTTCATAAGGATTGTCGTAAACATTGCCAATATACACATGTTTCAACCCCACGCTTCTGGCAATATTAACAGCATCTTCCAGTGTTTTATATGGAGTTGCAGTCAGATGAGCCAGTTTGTACACAGGATAAAATCTTGAAAAATGAACAGGCGTATCAGGACCAAGATTGGTCTTTATCCAGGTACAAAGTTTTTTTATCTCATCAGGAGAATCATTGTATCCAGGAACAATTAAGGTGGTAATCTCAATCCAGATTTTGTATTTCTTCATTGTCTTGAGGGTTTGCAAGACATCATTAAGATTTGCACCACATACATTTTTGTAATATTCAGGAGAAAATCCTTTAAGGTCTACATTTGCAGCATCAATGTATGGAAGTAATGTTTCAAGAGGTTCCTGATTAATATAACCGGCTGTATGCATAATATTTTTTATCCCTGCTGCACGGGCGATTTTCGCTGTATCAAGCATATATTCATAGAAATTTATGGGCTCTGAATATGTATAAGCGATAACAGGACAATTTTTTTCTTTTGCAAGTTTCACCACATCTTCTGGCAAAAGATTGATATTACGGGTTTCTTCTGGAGATACCTGTGAAATCTGCCAGTTCTGACAGAAAAGGCATCGTAAACTGCAACCTGCTGAGGCAATCGAGAAGGTCTTTGCGCCTGCAAGAAAATGAAACAGGGGCTTTTTTTCAATTGGATCTATTGCCACAGAACATGGTTTGCCATACCCCATTGAGTATAAAACGCCGCCAATGTTCTTTCTCGCCCTGCAAAAACCATACCTACCTTCAGGAATTGTGCAATTCTTTGGACACAATCTGCATTGAACTGAATTCTGATCTGCTTTTTCATAAAAAAGGGCTTCTTTAAGATTCTCCTGAGCAATAGACAAGGAAAAAACAAGAAGCACCATTCCAATTGTTAATACGGAAAATAGTTTACTTTTCATTTGATTCAACTGATTTTATGAAATCCAATATTCTCTGCCAGTGAGTGCCCTGCCAGTAAATTCTACCGCAAATATTGCAGTATGAAAAATGCTTTTGTGTCTTTGCCACATATTCAGGAACAATCCCAATAACCTCTGAAGCACTCTTTGGTTGCAAAACATGATTACAGATGTTACAGCGAGAAAAAAATAAATGAGCATCAAAACTGAGATTTAGTTTATCCTTTACTTCTTTTAACTGATGACAAAGGTCTTCGCTTTGTATGAAAGTTGAAATTTCTGGATTCAGAAGTACAAATTGCCTATCCCTTGTTAAAACAATCCTGGATTCTTTCCTGGCGTTGTAGGCAAGAAAATATTTATCCTTTCCTGAAAAATATTCAGTGTCAAAACCTAACAGACGTAACCATCGTGCTAAACTTCCAAGCATCCCATCAGCAATAAACTTCATTCTCCCCATCCGAGATAAATTTTATCACATACTCAGGAAACCCGAAACCCTTAATTGAAGTTAAAAATCAAGAATTTCTTCACTTCCCTATTGATAATGTTAAATCTAATTCTCAGTCTTTGATAAATCCCTCTTTCATCTCCCTTTTATAAAGGGAGAAAGAAATCCCCCTTTATAAAATTCCTTATTACTCCCCTCTTTATAAAAGAGGGGTTGGGGGAGATTTCTGAAATCCCTCTTAATCCACCTTTTATAAAGGGGGAAAACAAGAGGAGGGAAAAGAGGGGCTGGGGGAGATTTCAAAAATCCCCTTAATCCCCCTTTTACAAAGGGGGAGAACAAAGGGAGGTATTTTATAAAGGGGGAAGACAGGGAGAGGAATTTTGAAAAGGGGGAAAACAGAAAGAGAAATTTGTAAAGGGGGAAAACGGGAGAAGAAATTTTATAAAGGGGGGAATGAAAATAATGTGGGGTGAATCCCTTTCAATGTAAAAAAAAGTGGCGGTGTAGGGATTTGAACCCCAGACGTATCGGGTATGAGCCGACTGCTCTGCCACTGAGCTACACCGCCATTTCAAGGTACTCTGCTAATTGCAAAAATGCCTTTGCCCTGTGACTGATTTTATTTTTTTCTTCAACAGACAACTGGGCAACTGTTTTGCCGTACTCAGGAATCTCAAATATCGGGTCGTAGCCAAACCCGTTTGAACCCGATGGTTCCTGAACAATCCTTCCATATAATCTACCTTCAAAAAACCTGTGATTTCCAGAGGGTTCAATCAACGCAATCACACAAATAAAATACGCTTCCCTCTCTCCATCTTTTAGATTTTTACTATATTGTAACAGTTTTTCGATATTTTTTCCATCGTTCGCATCTGGTCCGGCAAACCGCGCAGACAAAACTCCTGGCATTCCGTTTAATGCAGGAACAACAAGACCTGAATCTTCACCAGCGACATAATGCTGCGGATACATCCGTCCGACAAATGATGCTTTTATCAAAGCATTTTCCTGAAATGTTTGTCCGGTTTCAGGAGGAAAATCCGCAACATCAGGCAAAAGAACTGTGCAATCAAACTTCTTCAAAATTTCCTTAATTTCCCTGAGTTTGGCAGGATTCTTAGTAGCCAGAAAGATTTTGAAGCTCATTTTTCAAAAAATTTTTTTCTGCCTCAATGATTTCTTTAATACCCTTTTGTGCAATGACTATCAATTGGTCAAGTTCGTTACGGCTGAAAAACATTCCTTCTGCAGCACCCTGAATTTCCACGAATTCCCCTTTGCCATTCATAACGACATTAAAGTCAACCTGTGCAATGGAGTCCTCAGAATAGTTCAGATCAAGATACTTATTACCATTGACAAGACCAACACTCACTGCACCAATGCATTCCCTTAAAACAGGCAACATCAAAAGGTTTCTCTTCCTCATCTGAACAAGAGCATCCACAATTGCACAGAAGGCGCCATTTATCGATGCTGTACGAGTACCACCGTCCGCCTGAATCACGTCACAATCAACTATCAATGTCCTTTCTCCGATATTTTTTAGATTAACCGCTGCCCTTAAAACCCTTCCTATCATGCGCCTGATTTCCTGACTTCTTCCTGACTGATTGTTTGTTCTCGAATTTCGTTCAGGTGTGGATGCAGGCAACATCCCGTATTCTGCGGTAACCCATCCTGAACCTGTGCCCTGAAGAAAAGGTGGAACTTTGTTTTCGACTGTAACACAGCACAGTACCTTTGTTTCTCCCATTTCAATCAAAACAGATCCAACTGCGTATTTGCTGATATTTCTTGTAATTCGTATTGGTCTCAACTGGTCTGGCAATCTTCCATCTTTTCGTGTATCCACAATCTCCTTTCTGTCGTGAACAATATCATGCCTGTATGATTATATCAGAAAAACACACCAAAATATAGTTCAAAAATCTCAAATACGACTTCCCGTGAAAATAGATGGCGCTATGAAAATACCAACCGATGTTGTTGATGTCTTTGAATACATAAGTCCCACAGTAAGACAATGTATCTTTTTGTAAAGATAATATCTCTGGTTCGTAAATTTACTTTCTTTCGTGTCGTAATCAAGTGAAAAACCATATTCCCAGTTCCCAGATTTCCTGTCAAAAAATGCCGTAATCCCATCAAAATAACCACTGATATATCTATTGCCGAGACCTACTTGAATATCCTTATCCCGAAAGACGACAGTATTTGACATTTCTCTCATCCCACCATTTGAAAAATTAATCCGTTCCTGACCATAAAGTAACCATTTCTTACCCGGTTCAACACTCCACAAAATTATACTATCACTGAATTCATTTTTACAGATATCGTATAAATTCATGGCAGTGATGCTACCAGAATGTTTTCCATCGTGCCAGAAGTCCCAGCTGAGTTCGAAATTTGAAAATGTTCTGTCAGGATTGGAATCATAAAAATCATAGTTAAATCCCGTCTTTTTTCTGGTTGGAAAATTGGAAAATATTGAAATCGAAGGCGAAAAATAAACAGAATAACCATTCTTACTTTCTCTTTCTGCGAGCCATCTGAAATTTATACCAGGAGTAAAAACAAAATTATTCAGGTCTTCCTGCTTTTGTGAATAAAAAATATCCCTGAATCTGATAAAAGGTGTAATCTTTGTATACATTGTACTAAAAGGTCTATCAAACTCAACATCAGCGACAACCCTTGTATATTCATTCCCATCTGTATCAACAAACCGCGCAGGTACTATGCCAAAACTTCCCAGCCAGTTTCCCATTGTCAAATACGGTAGAGCAAATTCAAATTCCGGGATTCTTGCTGGAGAAAGAAAATCTTCGCGAGCATTGTCAATAAAACGGGCTGCGAAAATACTCTCTCCTGCAATTTTTGTATAAGAAAAGTAATTTGGGTTTTTGCTCTTTTCAAGATACCGGTCATATAAATATCTTCTAAAAAATTGACTGGTCTTCATCCATCTCCAGTCGACAATAACATTTTGACGATCGGAAAACTCTTGCTGAAATTCTGCGACAAATCCGTACAATGTATCGCTGTTTCCGTATTTTTTGAAAATGTACGACTGAAATCTTTTTACTGAACTTGTTGTATCAGGAACAGTTGAATCCTGCAGAGAAAAACCTGCACCAATGCCACCAGTTCCAATATCAAATCTTTCTTCTAAGTCAAGATGCCTGCTTTTTACTGTGTTATTAAAAATCATAGAAATATCATTGCCAATTTCTGTTTTGTATCCTGCTGATATGGATAAAAGCGGTTTTTTTGTTTTCAGATTGTATGAATACCCCGGGAAATAAAAGATCGGGATACTACCAAAATATAGTTTGAGATTCTTAATGGTCAATTTTTCTTCAGTCAACTGAATTTTTCCGCAGGAAAAATGATAGTGGGGTTTTTCCCTATCGCAACTTGTAAGCATACAGGTTTCAGCAAAGATACTGTCCTGCGTCTTTTCTACAATACCTGCTCTACCATAAAACGGCGCGTAATAAAATCTACTGTCAAGAAATTCCCCTGTTTTTTTATCAGTGTTGTATTCTACTTTTTCCGCAGTAAGAAAAAAATTTCCCTGGGAAAAAGTCAGTCGGTTATCAATTGTAATAAAACCAGTTATATGGTCAATAACAGCCCCTTCACACAAAATCACAGTGTCATCGCTGGTAATTTTTACATTCCCTGCAAGTATCGTTTTAACAGGCGCACCACTTTCAGAAAACTCAGTGGAAACATTGTCTGCGGTGCATTCTATTTCCTGAGCAAATGAAACCATTGTAAGTAAAAAACAAAGAAATGAAAAAACCAGTCTAAATTTTAACATTATGCTCTTTCGCAAAAGCAACGAATGACTCCCAGTCCTTTACACCACTTGTCGCACCAACAGCAGTAACTGACATTGCTCCGACTGCATTTGCCACAAGTCCACATTTCAAAAGAGGATATCCTTTCAAAATGCCTGTCAGAAAACCCGCCACATACGCATCACCGGCACCTGTGGAATCAATGGCATTCACCTTCAATGCAGAAAAAAATTGGCTCTGCTTGCCGTCAGTGACAAAAGAACCTTCTGGCCCCATCTTGATGCACACATTTTTTGCGCCAAGAGTAAGGAAAAATTCAGCCATCTCTCTGTAATCATCCTTCCCAGAAAGCATCCTGGCTTCTTCTAAACTGGTAAAAAAATAGTCGACATATTTGATACTCTCTTTGATCACGGGGAGCCATCTTCCTGTGGAATCCCAGGCAGTATCAAACGAAAGAATCTTGCCAATAGCTTTCACCTTTTTTGCAAGGGTTTCAAGTTCTTCCCCCTCAAGACCAGGAAGCAAAAATATTCCAGCAACATGAACGATAGAAAAACTTCCCAAATAATCAAAATCAACGTCATCTACAGAAAATTTACTGTTTGCTCCAAAGGAATGAAGAAAAGAACGTTCTCCATCAGGAAAAACAAGCACTGCTGTGCCTGAAGTTGTTATACCCTTTTCAATCCTCACTTTTGAAACTTCGATACCTTCTTTTTTCAATGCGTTCAAAACAAATTCACCAAGAGCATCCTCTCCGATTTTTCCAATCACACTTACATCACAGCCCAATTTTTTTGCCACAACGCCAGTATTTGAAGCGCATCCTCCTATATGAAGTTCGCACCTGTCAACAAGTTCAAGTTTACCTCTTTCTGGCATACGGGTTACTGGTCTTGTAACAAAATCTCCAACAAGAATTCCAAGACAGACAAGTTTTTCCATATATTCTCCTTGTACAAAACGAAAATGTAATTATTATTTTACAGGATTATTGCCCAAATTCAAAGTAACGTCTTGTGTTTTTCGGAAATAAAAGGTAAAATAATTTTGTGGGGGATTAGCTCAGCTGGGAGAGCACCAGGCTGGCAGTCTGGGTGTCAAGGGTTCGAATCCCTTATCCTCCACTTTTATTTTTTCCAAAAGGGATTCGAATGGAGCGAAGACGTATAGGTTCGAGCAAGCGAGAACCTGTGCGGCTGGCCGACCCGAGTCGTAGTGGGAGACGAGGGCGCCGAATCCCTTATCCTCCACTTTTATTTTTTCACACAACACACCTTTTTTCATTTCTCCCTTATCCCCATCATTTTCCCCTTTGCAAAATCCTCTCGTCCTTTCCCCCTTTGTAAAATCCTCTCGTCCTTTCCCCCTTTTCAAAAGGGGGATTAAGGGGGATTTGATAAAGGAAGGAGACCTAAAGTTAGGGGGA
>DAONMJ010000042.1:0-13819 GCA_035392545.1 bacterium | reverse complement strand
CCAGAACCAGAAGGACCAAGAATGACAACTGTCTCATTCTCTGCAACATTCAAACTGATCTCCTTCAGGATTTTCATATCCTTTAAACGCACAACGAGATTTTCGATTTCTATAACCATTTTATAAAAAATAAAAAATTGCTGTGAGAACAAGATTTGCTAGAATTACAAGGAAGAATGCATGAACAACGGCTCTTGTGGTTGAAATACCCACACCCTCTGCGCCTCCTGATGTCTTTAATCCTTCAAGACAGGATGCTACTGTGATAAGAATGCCAAAAACGAACGCTTTGGCAAGCCCCACAAGTATATCCTTGAGTGTAATGTATTCAAAACTCTGATACAGGTATACTCCTGATGTGATATGAACAAGATACACAGCAATGATATACCCCCCAATAATACTTAAAAAGTTCGCCATAATCGTTAGTATCGGCATCATTACCATAGAAGCAAACAAACGTGGAGTAACAAGATAGGACACAGGATCAACCCCAAAAACCTCAAGAGCATCAATTTGTTCTGTGATTTTCATGCTGCCAATTTCTGCTGCGACTGAAGCGCCAACCCTTCCCGCGACAATAAGCGCCACGATAATGGGTCCGAGTTCTCTTACCATTGAAACGCTGACAATACCACCCACATAACTTTCGGCACCAAATTTTTTCAATGTTAAAGCGATTTCCATCACCATCACCATCCCCGTAAAAGAGGCAATGATTCCAACAAGAGGAAATGAATCAATCCCAATTTTTGCCATCTGCTCAAACAGTAGTTTTTTTCTTCTGAAAGCATCAGTAAAAATTTTTTTTATTGCGCTGGTAGTAATGAATGTAATTTCACCAAGATAGCAAATAGCTTCAAGGGTGAGTTTTCCCAGAGAATTTATCAACCCTATCATGTTGGTTGCCTTTTTGAACAGTTTTCAAATCTTAAACAGTTTTTCAGAAATGTCAGGTGAACACGGTCGATCGGACCGTTTCTATGTTTCGCGATAATAATATCGGTCAACCCCTTTGTTTCTTCTGACTCGTCGTATTGCTCTTCTCTGTGAATGAATATTACAAGGTCGGCATCCTGTTCAATAGAACCGCTTTCCCTGAGATCAGCAAGAATCGGCCGTTTATCTTCTCTTCTTTCTATTAATCTATTCATCTGTGAAAGCGCTATCACAGGAATTGAAAGTTCCTTTGCCATTGCTTTCAATGACGCTGAAATATCTGTGATTTCCTGCTGCCTGTTTTCGTATCTTCCCCTTCCCCTCATTAACTGAAGATAATCAACAACCACAAGTTGTATGTTTTCTCTTGATTTCAATCTCCGTGCTCTTGCTCTTATTTCAAATATGGAAAGCGCAGGAGTATCATCAATAAAAATTGGTGCTTTTTCAAGAATTCCTGCTGCCTGAATCAGTTTACCCATTTCACGATCTGAAAGAATTCCTTTTCTCATGGAAGAAGAATCAATACGGGCTTCAGAACACAGCATTCTCTGAACAAGTTGTTCTTTTGACATTTCAAGACTGAAAATCAACACCGGTATATTTTGAGTAACCGCAAGATTCTGGGCAATATTGCAGGCAAAAGCAGTTTTTCCCATGGAAGGTCTGGCTGCAATGATAATAAAATCAGATCTCTGAAAACCTGATGTAATATTGTCAAGATCTATGTATCCGCTTGGCAATCCTGTCACATGACCCTGGTGTGTGTGAATTTTCTCAAAAAGATCAAGATTTTCTTTTACAAGCATTGATATCGGGTATGCTTCCCTTGCGTTCATATGTTCTGAAACATCAAAAATCATGGCTTCAGCACTATCGAGTAAACTGTCGACATCCTGGTTACAGGCATATGCTTCTGAAACAATTCTGGTGGAAACATTAATCAGGGAACGAAGTATGAACTTTTCTCGAACAATCTTTGCATAGTCATCTATGTGGGCCGCAGTCGGAACAAAATCAAAAAGGGATGTCAGGTATGATATTCCACCTACCAGGTCAATCTTGTTTGTCTCCTTGAAATAATTCGTCAGTGTGATAATGTTGCATTTGATATTTTTTTCAAAAAGGTCCTGGATAGCACTGAAAATTAACTGATGACGGTTGTCATAAAAAAACTCTTTTCTAATAATTTCCAGTCCCCGCATCAGAGCATCCTCTTCAAGAAGCATTGACGCAAGAAGTGCTTTTTCTGCCTCAATATTTTGAGGTGGAGCCTGTTCGTTGACGGGCAAGTTCTTTTTGTTAGCCATGATTCCTACCAGCATTACCACGGGGCAAATTCGCATCAACCGGTTTGATAACCGTTTATTATCTTACGAAGTTTCCTGCTTCTCTACGATCCAGACCTTCAATTCCGCGTTAATCTCTCCAATGAGGTGTACCGGAATCTTATAAATGCCAAGTTTTTTGATGGGTTCTTCAAGATGAATTTGATGCCTGTCTATCTCAACATCATGCTGGTTTTTTAAAGAAATCGCTATATCCTCAGCAGTAACAGAACCAAACAATTTTTCTTCTTCACCAGCGTGGGCTTCAATGGTAATTGATATCTTGTTCAATTTTTTCTGAAGCGCCTCTGCTTCCTTCAATAACTTTTCCCTTTTTAGCGCCACTAGTCGTTTAATTTCTTCAACCTTCTTGATATTTTTTTCATTTGCCTCAATCGCCAAACCTCTCGGAATAAGATAGTTTCTTGCGTATCCGTCCTTCACTTCGCATACATCCCCTTCCTGTCCGAGACCCTTGATATCCTTTATAAGAATAATCTTCATTGTTCTGCTCCTTAAACCTGAATATAGGGAAGAAGAGCCATATACCTGGCGCGTTTAATTGCTTTTGTAAGGGCTCTTTGATGCCGCGCACAAACACCGGTCAGTTTTGAAGACAGAATCTTGCCTCGTCCGCTCATATACCTTCTGATCCGACCGATATCCTTGTAATCAATGTCGTGTACTTTGTCTTCGCAGAACTTACAACCCTTCGCCCGTTTCTTTTTCCTGGGTGTCCGTTTCTTCCTTGAATCCCTCGTTTTTTGTTCCATTGACCATCTCTCCTTTTATCTCGGGTAATGATTTATCAAGAAATTGAAAGTTTTCAACATTTACTTCCAGCGTGGACCTCTTTTCTTTATCAGAAGTTTCCCACTGACGATAATTCAACCGGCCTTCCACAAAAATCAGTGAACCCTTTTTTAAATACTCATAGCATATTTCTGCCCTTTTCCCCCAGACCACAAGATTCACAAAGCATGGTTCTTCTCTTTTATCCCCGTCTTTTGTTGTATATTCTCTGTTCACTGCCAGGCCAAAACTGGTCACAGCACTGCCTGAGGGGGTATATCGCATCTCAGGATCCCTTGTCAGCCGTCCAATCAGAAAAACTTTATTAAGACTCGGATTTGCCATTTTTCACAAATTCAGGAAATTCTTTTTTTGCAATCACAAGGATTCTGAGAATTTTTTCTCTGTGTTTGAGCCCCTCCTCCATTTTTCTTAAATCCTGTGGATTGCACTCAAAATAAAAAAGATAATAGTATCCTTCTTTTTTCTTTTTAATCGGATACATCAACCCACGTCTACCCCACAATTCACTATGAACCACATTCGCTCCAGATGAACTTATAACCTGCAAAATCGCTGATGTTTCTGCTTCAAGACCATTTTGATCAAGTTCAGGGTCAAGAAGTGTACACGCTTCATATTTTCTAGGCATCTTTCCTCCGCAGTCATTTTTCCTATTTCATACTCTCTATTGATTATACTCATATTTCATCAATTGTCAAAAAGCACAGACCTTTGACATAAATCGCAAAAACAGGTACATTAATATATTAAACTACCCAGATCTTTTAGGGAGGCAACTATGATACGGGTCAGGTTTGCACCAAGTCCCACAGGGTTTCTTCATATAGGAAACGCAAGGACAGCGCTGTTTAACTACTTGTTCGCAAGAAAGAATAATGGAAGGTTCATTTTAAGAATAGAAGACACCGATACAGAAAGATCAAAACAAGAATTTGAAGAAAGCATTATAGAAGATTTGAAATGGCTTGGTCTAACATGGGACGAAGGCCCTGATTGTGGTGGATCCTTTGGTCCGTACAGACAAACTGAACGGTTACATCTGTACAGGGAGTATGCCAATAAACTTCTGTCAGAGGGTAAGGCTTACAGATGCTGGTGTACAAAGGAAGAAATAGAAAACAGGGTGATGCCGGGTTCACCCGACAGGGCTGCGGGATACGATAATTACTGCAGAAACCTAACAGAATCACAAATTAAGGAATTTCAGACGCAGGGACGAAAACCAGTATTGAGATTCAAGGTTCCACACAAAGAAATTGTTGTCAACGATATCATCAGAGGTATTGTAAAATTTGAACCAGGTTCACTCAATGATTTTATAATTATGAAATCAAACGACATCCCAACATTTCATTTTGCGGTGGTCATTGACGACCTGCACATGCAGATTACACATGTAGTCAGGGGTGAAGACCATCTTTCAAACACTCCTAAGCATATACTGATTTTTGAAGCCCTGGGTCACACCATTCCCATGTTTGCTCACATGTCAATGACACTTGGACCTGATAGAACCCGACTCAGTAAAAGACATGGAGCCACAAGCGTGAGGCAATACAGAGAAAAAGGATTCCTCTCGGATGCGATGTTTAATTATCTTGCTCTTTTAGGGTGGAGCAGCAAAAATAACCAGGAAATTTTTTCACGGCAGGAATTGATACAGGAATTTTCACTTGAAGCATGCAATCTCTCAAATGCAATTTTTGATCCGGCAAAACTTCTATGGATTAACAGTCAATATTTGCGCATGAAACCAGCGAAAGAAATTCTTGATCTTTCCATACCGTTTCTTGAAAAAGCAGGTTATCATGAATCCGACTTACAGCAGCACAGAGATATTATTGAAAAAGCGCTTGAGATGGAAAAAGAGAAATTAAAAACTCTTGAAGATGTTGCGGAAAGAACAGGGTATTTCATCACAGAAGATATTTCATGGGATGTTGAATTGACGAAAAAATTCAAAACAGACCAGACATCGAGGATACTCAATGCTTTGAAATCTAATCTGGAACGTCTTGAACCATTTGAAAAAGAAAACATTGAAGACATGATAAGAAAATTCTGTCAAGAAAACAATTTGAAAACAGGCGAGGTTTTTCATCCTCTGAGATTTGCGCTTACAGGAACAACAAAGGGACCAGGATTGTTTGAATTGATAGAACTGCTCGGGAAACAACGAGCTGTGAAGCGAATTGGTGGATTTCTAACATATATAACAAGATGATTTCGAAAGCAAAAACACTTGAATTAAAAAAAGCGGCAACGGAGATATTGAAAAAGGCCTGCATCGCTGTAAGGGACGAGGAAATTGCATCAATGGAAATCGTTGAACTCGGGCTTGGAAAACCAGAAATTATTGGATTACAAATTATCGTTTACGTCAATAACGACAGGTATTGCGCAAAAGAATTGATTCTTCTTCCGGGGCAAACCTGCCCGGAGCATAAACATGGCCCTCTGGGACCAAACAACCCAGGAAAGATGGAAACATTCAGATGCAGATGGGGAGAGGTTTATTTAATGGTTCCCGGTCAGCAAACTACACCGATGAAAGCAAAAGTACCTGATTTCAGAAAGGAATATTTCACAGTATTTCACGAAATTGTACTGAAACCCGGAGACCAGTATACACTGCTCCCTGACACCCTTCACTGGTTCCAGGCAGGGAACCAGGGAGCAATCATTTCAGAATTCTCTTCACCAAGTTTTGACGAAAAGGATATTTTCACGGACCCCTTGATAAAGAGAAAACCATGACCCGAATTTTGTTTTTTAATACGCTTTCAAGACAGAAGGAAGAGTTTAAACCAATAGAAGACGGTGTGATAAAAATGTATACCTGTGGCCCAACAGTGTATGATTATGCACACATAGGAAACTTCAGAGCATATGTTTTTGAAGATATTCTTCATAGATTTCTGGAATATGCAGGATACAGAGTTATCAGGGTCATGAACATCACTGACATTGACGATAAAACCATTGCTGGTGCAATAAAAGAAGGTGTATCTCTTGATCAATATACAGAACGGTATATCAAAGCATTTTTTGAGGATATGGAATGCCTCAAATTGAAAAAAGCAACATACTTTCCAAGAGCAACCCAGCACATCCCTGAAATGGTCTCTTTGATAAAACAACTCATTGAAAAGGGACATGCGTATGAAAAAAATGGCTCAATATACTATAAAATCAGTACATTTCCGAACTATGGAAAACTTTCTCATTATGATTTTGAAAACCTTCTCACTTCAAGTACTGATGCGGACGAATATGAGAAAGACGAGGTGAGAGATTTTGCTTTGTGGAAAGCCACAAAGAACGAACCATTTTTCTGGGACACAGAAATTGGCAGGGGTAGACCTGGCTGGCATATTGAATGTTCTGCGATGAGCATGAAATATCTTGGTGAAACATTTGATATTCACACCGGTGGTGTTGATAATATCTTTCCACATCATGAGAATGAAATTGCCCAGAGCGAAGCAGCGACAGGCAAAAAGTTTGTAAACTACTGGTTACACTGTGCACATCTTCTTGTCAACGGCGAAAAAATGTCAAAATCAAAGGGAAATTTTTATACGCTGAGAGATCTGTTGAACAAAGGTTACCACCCGTCTGAAATCAGATATCTTCTTATGACCACCCATTACAGGGACCCATTGAATTTTACAGAGCAATCGCTTAAACAGGCGGAAAAAACAATAAAGCATGTACAGGCATTCTATCAACGAATTTCTTTTGCTCTGGAAAATGAAGAACATTCGCGCCAGGTTCATCAGGACATAGAAAAATACATCAATGAAGCATCAGAGGGTTTTGTCGGTGCGCTAAGCGATGATTTAAATATATCCCTGGCAATGTCAGAAGTATTCAAATTTATGCACGGTATCAACGAAATTTGTGAAAAAAACAAAATTACAGGCGGTGATGCAAAAAAGATTATTGAGTTTTTTGATAGAATAAATGAAGTGATTGCCATTATTGAACCGGTTGAAAAATTGCCTGAAGAAATTGTGAACCTTATCAAAAAAAGGGAACAGGCAAGAAAAGAAAAAAATTTCACACTTGCCGACCAGATAAGAAACACACTTGCTGAATCGGGTATTGTTCTTGAAGACACCCCGTATGGAACACGATGGATCAGGAAATAAAAAATCAAAACATGATACCTGAAGAAAGCGCACATTATATTATCGTTCAGGGAGCGAGGGAACACAACCTCAAGAATATTTCTGTTAAGATACCGAGGAACAAGTTTATCGTGATTACCGGCATTTCCGGGTCAGGAAAGTCATCCCTTGCTTTTGACACTCTCTATGCTGAAGGACAGCGAAGATATATTGAAAGTCTGTCTGCTTATGCAAGGCAATTTCTCGAACAGATGAAAAAACCTGATGTTGACCATATTTTTGGTCTCCCTCCTGCAATTGCAATTGAACAAAGAAAATCGGCTTCAAATCCTCGCTCAACTGTTGCCACGACTACTGAAATTTACGACTATCTCAGACTGCTTTACGCAAGAATTGGCCAACCACACTGTCCGGAATGTCGCAGACCAATTTCCAGCATATCATCAAGCGAGATTATTGATAAAATTATGACGCTTCCTGAAAAAACAAAACTTCTGATGCTTGCACCGATCATTCGCGGAAGAAAAGGAGAATACAGAAAATTTCTTGAAGAAATCAGAAAATCAGGATTTTTGAAAGTCCGTATAGATGGAAAAATTTTTGACCTTGACGACGAAATTTCTTTAAAAAGATATAAAACCCATTCCATTGAAGTCGTAATTGATGAACTTGAGAAGTCCTCAGACAGACAGAGAATTGCTGAAAGTGTTGAAATGGGATTGAAAATCGGCAAAGGTTTACTTATTGTCAATCAGAACGGTTCAGACCAGTTGTTTAATGAGAAATTTGGATGTCCTGTCTGTGGAATCAGTTTTGACCAGCTTGAACCAAGAAATTTTTCATTTAATAGCCCGTATGGCGCATGTTCTGAGTGCAAGGGATTGGGATTTTTGATGAAAATAGACCCTGAACTTGTGATCCCAGACAGAAATAAAACATTCAGAGAAGGAGCCATCAAGGCATGGCAGGATACTGGAGGCAGGCACATATTTTTCTATTATAGGGGACTTTTAAGAAGTATGTTGCGTCACATAGGGAAAACTCTGGATACCCGTGTATGCGATTTGTCTGACAGGGAAATAAATTTCATTCTTTATGGGGATGAAGAAGAGGGCTATGAAGGGGTGATTCCAAACCTTGAACGACTTTTTCAACAAACAGAAAGTGAATTCAGACGTGAAGAAATCATGAAGTACATGAGGGAACTTGTATGTCCTTCCTGTAATGGAGATAGATTAAAACCAGAAGTACTGGCAGTAACAGTTGAAAACAAGTCCATCATGGATGTGTGTAGAATGAGTGTTTCCTCTGTAAAGCGATTTTTTGAGAATCTTAATCTTATGGAAAAACAGCAAATGATCGCCAGACAAATTCTCAAAGAAATCATAAGCAGAACGAGTTTTCTTGAAGAAGTGGGACTTGATTATCTGACACTTGATAGGATGACCCATACCCTTTCAGGCGGAGAAGCAGAAAGAATCAGACTTGCAACCCAGATAGGTTCAGGATTGGTTGGTGTCCTGTATATTCTGGATGAACCAAGCATAGGATTGCATCCAAGGGACAACAGTAGATTGATAACAACACTAAAACATCTATCTTCTCTGGGCAATACAGTCATTGTAATAGAACACGACGAAGAAATGATGAGAAATGCTGATTATATCATAGACCTTGGTCCTGGAGCAGGGAAAAATGGAGGAGAAATTGTTGGTTGTGGCACCATAGAAGAAATTATGCTTTCTGAAAGGTCCATTACTGGTAAATATCTGGCAGGTATGTTATCCATTCCTGTTCCAAAAACAAGACGTAAACCACAGGACAAATACATTTCCATTATCGGTGCATCTCACAACAACCTGAAAAACATCAATGTTGATATCCCCCTGGGACTTTTTGTTTGTGTCACAGGCGTGAGTGGTTCTGGAAAAAGCAGTTTGATTGACGATGTTCTCACCCAGGGCTTGCGAAAAATACTTTATGATGCAAAAACGTTGCCAGGAAAACACAAAGCCATTGTGGGCATAGAAAATACCGACAAGGTTGTTATCATTGACCAATCTCCAATCGGAAGAACCCCGAGGTCAAATCCAGCCACTTACACTGGCATCTTTGACCTTATAAGAAAATTGTTCAGTTATACACAGGAATCAAGAATCAGGGGCTATAAACCTGGCAGATTCAGTTTTAATCTGAGGGATGGAAGATGTCAGGCATGTCAGGGAGAAGGCATCATGAAAATTGAAATGCATTTCCTTCCAGATGTTTTTATTCCCTGCGATGTTTGTGGTGGAAAAAGATACAATAGAGAAACCCTTGAAATTACGTATCGCGGCAAAAATATTGCAGAAATTCTGGCAATGAGAATTGAGGAAGCGCTTGACTTTTTCAAACACATTCATCCTATATCAACAAAACTGCAGACACTGTGTGACGTCGGATTGGGCTATCTTGAACTGGGACAACCAGCCACAACCCTTTCGGGCGGAGAAGCCCAGAGGGTGAAACTTGCCGCAGAACTTTCCAGAAAGGGAAACGAAAAAACACTCTACATACTTGACGAACCCACAACAGGCCTTCATCTTTATGACATCCAAAAATTGCTGGTAGTGTTGAACAGATTGGTGGACAAAGGAAGCACTGTTGTGGTTATTGAACACAATATAGAAGTGATAAAGTCTGCCGACTATATCATAGACCTCGGTCCTGAAGGCGGAGACAGAGGTGGTCAGGTTGTTTGTACTGGGACTCCTGAGGAAGTCGCAAAAAATAAAAAATCGTACACAGGACAGTTTTTAAACAGGGTACTTTATCAGAAAATTACAACCGTTGCGTGAGGAGGTTTATATGGTCGCAAATCTTCCTCCACATTATCATACAAAAGAAGCAGAATTAAAAAACGCAAAAACACCAGAAGAAAAAATTGCCATTCTCCTTGAGATGATGGCAATCATGCCAAAACATAAAGGGACTGAAAAACTTCAAAAAGAACTCAAATCAAAAATTGCAAAACTCAGGAAGGAAGCATCTGAAAAAAAGGTAATATCAAGGGGAAGTCCTGTTCCAACAATTGAAAGGGAAGGTGCAGGCCAGGTTATCATTGCAGGTCCGCCAAATACTGGAAAATCAAGCCTTCTTGCAGCAATAACAAAAGCAAAGCCAGAAATTGCAGATTATCCATTCACAACAAAAATTCCTCAACCAGGAATGCTTCAATATCAGGATATACAGATTCAGGTAATTGACAGTCCTGCCCTTTCGTCAGGAATTTCTGAAAACTGGCTCGGCGATATGATGCGAAAAAGTGATGTAATTCTTCTCCTTCTTGATCTCTCTGACGATGATATACTTGAAAAAATGGATGAAACCATGCAGGTATTGGAACAATTCAACATAAAAACACCCGGTACCTGGGAATTCACAAAAAAGATACTATGGGCTGGAAATAAAATAGATATCCCTTCGTGGAAAGACATAAAAAATGTGCTATCCGAACTTTACCCGATAGGCGATCACATTATACCAGTTTCTGTATTACAAAAAATTAATCTTGACTTGCTTGCAGAACAAATATTTATAAAACTTGATATTATCAGGGTTTATACAAAAATTCCAGGCAAACCACCTGAAATGAAAGACCCTTATACCATTGCGGCGAATTCCACACTTGAGGACCTGGCAAAATCCATTCACAAGGACCTGGTTAAAACTTTCAAATACGCAAGATTGTGGAAGCAGGGAACAGGAAATCCAGTCATTGCAGGCAGGGACTATGTTCTTGAAGACAGAGACCTGGTGGAAATACATGCAGAGGAAATGAAATGAAGGTAAAACTTGCTGCTGAGAATATCATAAAAAAATATAATGAGACAACCATCCTTGACAGCATAACCATCAGGGTTGATAGATCTGAATTTTTTGCCCTGCTTGGACCTTCAGGAAGTGGTAAAACAACACTACTTCGAATCATTGCAGGATTTGTCGTCCCGGATGGTGGAAAGATCCTTATTGAAGAAAAAGATATTACATATATTCCAGCCAGCAAAAGAAACATGGCAATGGTTTTTCAAAATTATAGTTTGTGGCCACATATGACAGTTTTTGAAAATGTCGCCTTCGGGCTCAGAATAAGAAAAATACCTGTCAATGATATCCAGGAAAAGGTCAACAGAGTGCTTGACATGGTTGATTTACAACAACATTCCACAAAAAAACCACAGCAACTTTCTGGAGGACAACAACAACGCGTGGCTCTTGCAAGAGCACTGGTTGTTGAACCTGACATTCTTCTTCTTGATGAACCGTTAAGCAACCTTGACGCACACCTCAGAGACCAATTAAGACAGGAAATTAAAACACTACAGAAAAATCTTGGAATCACCACAATATACGTGACACATGACCAGAAGGAAGCAATGTATCTTGCCGACACAATTGCAGTAATGCTTGATGGTAAAATTGTTGAAACGGGACGGCCAGAAACTATCTATCAAAAACCCTCGTCTTTACAGACCGCGAGATTTCTTGGACAGTTGAATGAAATTCGTGGCGTTGTGAAAAAAATCAAAAATGGTTCATATTACATTGAAACAGACATTGGAATGCTTGAATCAAAATCGGAACATGAATTTTCTGTCAATCAACAGGTGATCGCAGGATTCAGGCCAGAATTTATCCAATTCCCGGCACACCAGGATACAGCCACCAAAATTGAATGCAAACTTCATTCACATGAATACGCAGGCACTTTCATCAATGCATTGTTAAAGAAAAACAACATACTTTTCAAAGCGACACTATCCCCTGTATCATTCAATCAACAGAAGGACAGGATTTATGTAATCGGGATTGACCCGGAAAACATTTTGCTGTTCAAAATAGAACAATGAAAAATTTATTTTTTGCACTATTGTTGTTTTTCATCATCTTTACAGGTTATCCACTTGTATTTGTTTTCTGGAAATCAGCTGATGTTTCCATTCACCTTTTTCCTGTTGTATGGTCAAACATCAGTGTACGCCAGAGTTTTATTAATAGCATTTTTCTCGCAATTTCAGTGACCATTGCAACCAGTATTATCGGTTTTCCACTGGCTTATGTAATGAGTTTTGTAAAAATACCCATGAAAAATTTCTGGCGAAAAGCATTTCTTCTTCCTCTTGTGGCACCACCTTTCGTTTCTGCCATAGCCATGAGACAGATTCTCTCACGTTTTGGCCCCGTCAATCTGGTACTTATGAAACTCGGCATTACAACAACACCCGTAGATTTTCTTGGAACCGGACTTACAGGAATTTTCATACTCCAGGTCCTTCATCTATATCCCATTATTTATTTGAACATTCTTTCTTCCCTTGAAAATATAGAAGGTTCCTGCATTGAAGCCGCGGAAAATCTTGGTGCTTCTGTATTTCAAAATTTCAGAAAAATCATTTTTCCACTTTCTTTACCAGGATATTTCGCCGGCGCATTCCTTGTGCTCATATGGTCCCTCACTGACCTTGGTACCCCCATTGTATTTGATTATCCGAACCTGATTCCGGTTTTAATATTTCAATCCCTTACAGACATTTATTCAAATCCAGCCGGTTATGTTCTCATCATATTTATCTGTATTCTTGCAATGATACTGTTTTTCTTTACCAGGTATTTGCTGGGAAAAATGTCTTTCGTGGGCATAGCAAGATATAAGACAACAATGGACCCCCTGCACGTTCCTGCAAGTGTATCAATAGCAATTTCGGTTTTTCTCGGGTTTTTAGTTTTTGTCTCACTCCTTCCACACATATCAGTCATTCTTAATTCAATTTCCCAGAAATGGTTTTTCACAATTCTTCCAGATAGATGGACAATTCAATATTATAGAGATGTATTCCTTCATCCAATTGCAAGAATCAGTCTGATTAACAGCACGGTTTATTGTATTATTACAGGGCTATTGATTATGATCATCAGTGTTGCAACAGGCCTCATTCTGTCCAGATCGCAAATAAAGGGGAAAAATATTCTTGAAAGTTTTGTCATTCTTCCAATGGCTGTGCCCGGCATTGTCTTCGCGTTCTCCTATGTCCTTGCGTTCTCAGAAACCATTTTTGACCCGAGAAATTTTCCAATGTTTCTGCTTATAGTGGCTTATGTTCTCAGACGTTTACCCTTTGCAGTAAGAGCGGTTGTCGCAAACTTTCAACAGATTGATATTTCCTGTGAAGAAGCCGCATTTAACCTTGGTGCATCAAGATGGAAAACCTTTGTCAGTATTACAATGCCAATGTTAAGAAACGGAATTATAGCAGGGTTCATATTCTCTTTTGCGTTTTCTATGATGGAGGTTTCAAGTAGTTTAATACTGGTGAACAAACAACAGTATTTTCCGATTGCAAAAGGAATTTACCAGCTTGCCGGAAGAATAACTGATGGCCCTTATATTGCATCTGCTTTAGGAGTACTTGGAATGATTATAAGCTTTGCGGCTTTAATGATCATCCAGAGAATATCTGGAAAACGGGATATATCCTTTTCTATTTAGAATGTGATAAAATAAAAAGCATGGGCGGTTGGCTCAGGGGCAAGAGCGCCTCCCTCACACGGAGGAGGCCGCAGGTT
>DAONMJ010000041.1:0-14375 GCA_035392545.1 bacterium | reverse complement strand
AACAATACCTTAAACTGGTTAACCCGTTAGGACTCAAGGTTGAATATGTGTATGTCTTGAATGACTGGTTCAAAAAACCTCAGTATAAGGATGTGCTGGATTACATTACGAGTGTGAACTGTCATTACAAATTTCACCAACTTCCTCTGGCATGGCTCGGACTGCCAGTGAAACAAAGCACTGATGTTTGAAAATAGCCAAACAAAAATGCTAAAATGTGAATACAGGAAATCAAGGAATTCAGGTTGATGAAGGTTAACAGGGAAAGTACCACTGCGATCTACCGGGATAGAGAGAATAATGATAAAGATTGAGTCCGACAATGTTCTTAAAGGGCCATTCTGGCCAGAAAAAATTAGAGTAATTTCTGTAAAACCCATCGGTAGCAACCAGATAAAAATCGAAGCCGTAGGGCTTGAGACCAATCACTTCTATAATCCAGTACTTTCTGAAAATGATATAAAGGATATCGAAATCCAGGAAGGACGACGTTTTCTTTTTTCAACCGATGGAGAATCTCTTTTTCTTTATCTGGAATCTCATAGAATAAGAAACGCCTTTCAATTCGATCCCCTGTACGCAATCAATGTTTCTCAAATTGATCCACTACCTCATCAGATTGAAGCAGTATATCACTACATAATGCAGAACCCCCGTATCAGATTTTTGCTCGCAGATGACCCTGGTGCCGGAAAAACCATAATGGCAGGGCTTCTTCTGAAGGAGCTTAAATATCGCGGGCTTGTTGAGAGAACACTTATCATTGTTCCAGGGCATCTCAAAGACCAGTGGCTCAGGGAAATGAAGGAAAAGTTTCAGGAAAACTTCTTAATAGTTGACAGGAGTATTATGAACTCAGAATGGGGTACAAACATTTTCAAAAATAGAAACCAGGTCTTAATATCAATGGATTTCGCAAAACAGGATGATGTAATTTTTGCTCTTAAAGATTCGCGGTGGGACCTGTGTATTGTTGACGAAGCCCATAAGATGTCTGCCTATAAATACGGTCAGAAAATCAGTAAAACGCAAAGATACAACCTTGGTGAGATTCTTTCACCTCTTACCAATTATTTAATCTTTCTTACTGCAACACCTCATAGAGGAGACCCTGAAAACTTTCGTCTTCTTCTTGACCTTTTAGAACCCGGTTTCTTTGTTGACACATCCATGCTTTCTGAATCCATTAAAAATAAAGACAATCCCTTATTTTTGAGACGCCTGAAAGAAGACCTGAAGGATTTTGAAAGTGTTCAAATTTTTCCTCCTCGCAATGTGGAGACAACAAAGTACTCTCTCTCAGACGATGAAAAGAAGCTTTACAATGCAGTTACTGAATATGTTGAACAGCACTTTAACAAAGCCCTTGAAAAAGAAAAACGCAATGTCGCCTTTGCCCTTACAATATTGCAACGTCGACTTGCTTCAAGTGTCCGCGCAATAAGAAAATCTTTAGAAAGAAGACACAGGCGTCTTACTGAATTATTTCAGAAGGGACAGTTGCTTAGTGACGCAGAATACGACGAGAACTACATTGAAGATTTAGAAGAAAAAGAGCGGTGGAAGAAAGAAGAGGAATTGCTGGAAAAACTTACTTCTGCTGAGACGCTTGAGGAGCTTAATGATGAGATAGGAAAACTCCGGGAGCTTGTTCTTCTTGCTAAAGAAGTTGAAAAAAAGGAGATTGAGACAAAACTGAACCAGCTTAAAAAAGTAATGGACGACGAAAAACTTCAGGAATCAAAGACAAAACTTCTAATTTTCACAGAGTCAAAAGATACTCTTGAATATCTCGTTGAAAAACTTAATCTCTGGGGCTATTCTGTGGTTTACATTCATGGCGGGATGAACCTGGACGAAAGAATCAGGGCTGAAACTGATTTTAGAAACAGGGCGCAGATAATGGTATCAACAGAAGCCGGTGGAGAGGGTATAAACCTTCAGTTCTGCTGGCTGATGGTGAATTATGACATTCCGTGGAATCCGACCCGTCTGGAACAGAGGATGGGAAGGATACACAGGTATGGCCAGCGACATGAAGTTCATATCTATAACATGGTAGCAGCCGATACAAGAGAAGGTCGTATTTTAGAAAAACTATTTGAAAAACTGTATCAAATTCGAAGGCATCTCGGTTCAGACAGAGTATTTGATGTTATTGGTGAGGTATTGGTTGGAAAAAATTTGAAAGACCTGATTGTGGATGCCATTTCTAATCGTAGAACAATGGAGGACATTCTCAAAGATTTTGAAAGAATTCCTGATGAGGAATCTATAAGGAAATTGAGGGAAATCTCTCTTGAAGCCCTTGCGACGAGACACATTGATTTACAGCGAATTCTTGGCGAGCAGCGAAAGGCAAAAGAAAATCGGCTCGTTCCAGAGTATGTTGAAGAATTTTTCAAAAGAGCCGCGCTACTGCTTAATATCGAGATGGAAAAAAGAAGTGACGGACTGTGGCGTATCATTTCAGTTCCTTTTGAGATTGTCAACCAGCCCTATGATTTTAAGACAAAATTTGGACAGGTACAAAGAACATATGCAAGGATAACCTTTGACAAGGAAAAGGCTTTCAATACACAATCTGAATTTGTAGCGATGGGCCATCCACTTTTAGAAGCGGTGGTTAATACAATTTTAACTCGTTATGCACAGAGTGCACACGATGGTGCCACATTTATTGACCCTGAGGGAAAAAAGGATGGTATTATCTGGTTTTTAGACGCAGAGATAAAAGACGGAAAAAACGAAGTAGCAGGCAAAAAACTCTTTGCGATTTATCAGAACAAAAAAAATTCATTCTCTTTCGTCAATCCTGCTGTTTTGTGGGACTTAAAACCCAGGAATGTCAGAGTATCAGACCATTCAGGAATCTTACTGAATAAGGACGCCGTCGTGTCTTTTGTCATAGGTGAGGGGCTTGAAAACTATAAGAGAGAACTTTTAGACAGGCGGTTGAAAGATGCTGAGATAAAAAGAAAGTATGGAATCCGTTCCCTTGAATTTATGATTCTTGAATCAGATAGCAAGATTTCGGATTATGAAACAAGAAAGATGAAAGGCGAAAATATCCCTGAGGCAACAATTCAAAATGAAGTGCGAAAAAAGGAAGATTTAGAGCGCAAAAAGCAGCGCCTTTTACAAGAAATTGAAGCAGAGATACACCTATATCCCACAGAGCCAAAAATTCTCGCAGCAGTAAGGGTAATTCCTGAGAAGACAGAAGATGAAGTGGTCAGCGATCAGGAGATTGAGCAAATTGGAATGAATGTTGCGATGGCATATGAGAGAAAAAACAGAAGGATGCCTGAGGATGTTTCGTTTCAGAATCTGGGCTATGATATTCGTTCATGCGATGAAAACGCAAACTATCGTTACATAGAAGTGAAAACGAGAGCAAAGGAGGGTGCGCTCACTCTCACGCCGAACGAATGGCTTATGGCACAGCGACTCAAACACGAATACTGGCTCTATATTGTTGTTAATGCCTCAAGCAATCCTGAACTTTATTTGATTCAGAATCCTGCTGCAAAACTTGAGCCCGATGAGGTAATAGATATTGCAAGATACATTGTTAAAGATTGGAAGAAAAAAGCACAGGAGGTAAGATGAATGTTAAATCTTTCATAGAATCTGACTTTCCTGTGAAAGAAGTGAGCAAAGAATCTGCAAAAGAGAAAAACATTCGCCATGGACACATTTCCACGCTTCACATCTGGTGGGCAAGAAGACCTCTTGCTTCTTCAAGAGCAAGTATTTATGCTGCACTCACGCCTGAACCAAAGGACGAAGAAGAGCGATTAAAACGGGCACAATTCATAAGCAACCTTTCAAAGTGGGAAAACTCCCTGAACAAAGACCACATTGATAGGGCAAGAAAGGAAATTCTGGAGGCAAACAACAATAGGGTGCCAAAAGTCCTTGACCCATTTGCTGGTGGCGGTGCAATACCCCTGGAAGCTTTGCGATTAGGATGCCAGACATACGCAGGCGATTTAAATCCTGTTAGTGTGCTTATTTTGAAATGTACTCTTGAGTATCCTCAGAAGTATGGCAGAAAGAAAGTAAAGGACACTCTTTTAGGTGAGAAAGAAATCAATCCATTACTTGAAGATGTAAAAAAGTACGGAGAGTGGGTTTTAGAAGAAGCAAGAAGAGAAATCAGTAAATTTTATCCTTCTGAACATGATGGCTCAATACCTGTTGGTTATATCTGGGCAAGAACGATAAAGTGCACAAACCCCTCATGTGGTGCTGAAATTCCACTAATGAGACAGACATGGCTTGCAAAGAAGGAAAAAAAGAAGGTTGCATATAAATTAATTCCAGGAAGAAACAGAGTTGAGTTTGAAATTTTAGAAGGAGAAAAGATTGATTTTGACCCTGAGAAAGGTACAGTTTCAAGGGCAAAAGTGATCTGTCCATGCTGTGGTTCGGGTTTGAGCGATAAGGAAGTAAGAAAACAGTTTCAGGAAGGAAAAGCAGGCCAGAGAATGGTTGCAGTAGTTCTGCATCATCCAAAAAGGAAAGGTAAGACATATCGAATTGCTACAGAAAAAGACCTGGAGATTTTTAAGGAGGCAGAGAAATATCTTGAAAGGAAAAGGCAGGAATTAATGAAAAAGTGGGGATTTGACCCTGTGCCTGACGAAGGTATGAATACTGAAGACCCAACTACTATTGCCGGTCGTGGTTATGGTTTTAAAAAATGGGGAGACCTTTTTAATTCAAGACAAAAACTTGCCTTAATCACATTTGTAGAAAAAGTTAGACAGGCACATAAAAAAATGTTAGAACAAGGATATGATAACGAATATGCAAAGGCAGTAGTGAGTTATTTAGGCATTGCTATTGATAGAATATCTATTTATGCCACAACTCTTGGGTATTGGCACAATACAAGAGAATTAGTCAATCCTGGAATGGGACGACAAGCTCTTGCGATGACATGGGACTACGCTGAAGTTAATATCTTTGGAGGCAATGCTGATTGGAATTCTGCAATGGATTGGATTCTCAATGTTCTCTTTCATCTTTCCCAGTTTTCACCAATTCCTAACACCCTATCCCCTAAAGTGATCCAATCCTCTGCTACAGAACTTCCATATCCAGACAACTACTTTGATGCTGTTTTTACAGACCCTCCATATTATGACAATATAAATTATGCTGAACTTTCTGATTTCTTTTATGTGTGGCTCAAGAGAACAATTGGAGATTTATATCCGGATCTATTTTCCACTCCGATGGTGCCGAAAACAGAGGAAATAGTTTCTAATCCGGTCAGGCACGGAAACAAAAAGAAAGCAAAGCAGTTTTTTGAAGATATGATTACAAAAGCGTTTAAAGAGATACATCGTGTTCTAAAACCAGATGGCATTGCTTGCATTGTATTCGCCTATAAATCTACAGCTGCCTGGGAAACCATCATTAATGCCTTGCTCAATTCAGGGTTATACCTTACAGCCAGCTGGCCAGTCCACACAGAGATGAAGGCAAGATTAAATGCAAAAGAGACCGCTTCCTTGGCTTCCTCCATCTACATGGTCTGCCGCAAACGAACAGAAAGTAAAACTGCATACTTCAATGAAATCAGGTCACAGATTGAGTCAAGAATCAAAGAAAAACTGGACCAGTTCTGGAACGAAGGCATTGGTGGAAGTGATTTCTTTATCTCTGCTATTGGACCTGCGATGGAGGTCTTTGGTAAGTACGAAAGCGTGGAGAAGATTTCTGGCGAAAAGGTCTCTGCAGGGCAGTTGCTTGAGTTCATCCGCAAAACTGTAAGCGAATACGCACTTTCAAAGATTCTCAAAAATCCTGAACTTGGAAGTATAGATGAGGAGACGCGCTTTTATATTCTCTGGCGCTGGGCCTATAATGGCGCAAAAGTTCATTTTGATGACGCCAGAAAACTTGCTCAAGCGGTTGGCATTGAAATCACTGAAGAGTGGGGCAATGGCTTTGTAAAGAAGGATAAGGAATTTATATCAATACTTGATGCAAAGGAAAGGGGCAGGAAATTCCTGGATAGATTTGCAGATGCTAAAACCCTGTCTCCTGATGTATCTCTTCTGGATGTCCTTCATGCATGTCTTCTTTTCTGGGAACAAAATAACAGGAAGGCAATCACAGAACTTCTTACAGAAACAGGACATTTAACAAACAATTCATTCTGGCAGGTGGCGCAGGCAATTTCAGAGATATTACCAGAAGGAGATAAAGAAAAGCAGATGCTCCAGGGCTTTCTTTATGGAAAGGAAAGTTATGTAGGGACAGGAACAAAAACAGATAAGGAACAAAGAGGACTGTTTGAGAAGGAATAAAAAGGAAGAATCTTGATTGTTATATTTTCGGTCCCGGGTAATAAGGATTCCCGGGATTGAAAAGAGATATAGAAAAAATTCTAAAGGAGGAAAAAAAATGGGACTACCCTCATGGCTGGAAGTAACGATCCCGCATAAGGACATAAGAGAAAAACGGATAAGTGAGGCAGTATTTGCAGCTGACTTAGGAGATGTTGTCTATGGGAATGCACCATTGGAATACAAAGATGCAAATACTTTTTTTCAAAAGACCTATCTCACGCAGGGGCTAAAAAACCTTCTTGAAAATGTGCTTTCTCGCCTGAGTGGAGGAAAAGGCGACCCTGTGATTCAACTTCAAACACCATTCGGCGGCGGTAAAACCCACGCACTTCTTGCCCTGTATCATGCAGTAAACAACTGGGATAAAGTGGACCATATTGAAGTGATCTCAAAATTTCAGAAACCACACAATGTAAGAGTTGTGGTTTTTGTTGGAACACAGTCAGACGCGATAAAAGGAAAGACACCATGGGGCGAAATTGCGTATCAACTTGCCTGCCTGTCTGGCAGACAGGAAGTTTATGAAGAGGTAAAGGAACATGATGAAAAACGGCGCAGCCCTGGAAAGGAAGTTTTGAACAGAATACTGGGCGATGAACCAGTGCTCATCTTGATGGACGAACTTGTGGAATATGCTATCAAAGCAAAGGACTTTGCTGAACAGATTTCTGCCTTTTCACAGGAACTCACAGAGGTAGCAAAGTCAAAAAATAATTGCTGTCTTGTCTGTACACTTCCTTCAAGCGCTCCATATGGAGAAGCAGGTGAACGAGCACTTAATGACCTGCAAAAAATATTCGGTAGAGTTGAAGCGGTTTATACACCAGTGGAAGGTGTTGAGATTTATGAAATTGTTCGCAAAAGATTGTTTGAAGATATTGGTGATGAAAAAATAAGACGAAAAGTATCTCAAAGTTATTTTAACCTTTACCAGAAATTAGGGGCTGATGTGCCATCAGAGGTAAAGGAAATAGAATATAGAGAGCGGATTGAACATGCCTATCCATTTCATCCTGAGTTAATTGATGTTCTCTACGAACGATGGGGCTCTTATCCTACTTTCCAGAGGACCAGAGGACTTCTGAGACTTTTAGCAGAAGTTGTATCTGACCTTTACAGGCGAAAAATATCTTCCCCACTTATTCAATCTTCACTTGTAAATCTTGAGAATCCGGCGATAAGGCGGGAATTTATTAAACACATAGGAAATGAATATGATAGCGTTATTGCTGCTGACATAGCCGGTAAAAATGCCAAGGCACCCAGGATAGACAGGGAGATGGGGAGTGAATATGAAAAGTACGGAATTGCTTCTGGCATTGCTACAAGCGTCTTTCTTTATTCATTCAGCGGAGCGGCAAAAAAGGAGACAACTCTGCCAAGAATACGGGTTGCATTATTGAGAGAGGGTATTCCTCCCACGATTGTAGGTGATGCAATTAGCAAATTGGAAGAAGAACTCTGGTATTTTCATTCTGAAAAAAAGCAGTATGCATTTCGCAATCAGCCCAATCTGAACCGCGTAATAATACAGAAAGAAGAAACCATTTCAGGCAATCGAATTCTTGAAGAGCTCAAGGAAAAAATCTATAAACAATCTGGTAGAGCATTAGAAGTTTATGTCTGGCCAGATGACTTTTCAGACATACCTGATAATAAAAATCTTAAACTTGCAATTCTTTCAACTGAATTTCTGTATGATTCCGACAAAGGGAAAAAATTTGCATCCGGGTTTTTTGAGAAGGCAGGTACTGGTTTCAGAATTTACAAAAATACACTTTTTATACTTGCGATGGATAGTATGCAATGTGTTACTCTTTTGAAATCATTAAGGCGTTTCCTGGCGATTGGCGAGGTTGAGAACAACAGGATACTTTTTGAAACGCTTACTAAAGAAAGTCAGGAGGAACTTAAAAATAAGTTAAAAGAAGCCGACAAAAGGATACTGTCTGAAATTCTTTATGCGTACAGACATTTAGCAGTACCAGAAGAAAAGGGCCTGGTCTGGAAAGACCTTGGAATCCCCATATCAGGAACTGACGAGGCGATTTCAGAAAGGGTAAAGCAGTATCTTAAGAGCCAGGACAGGATACTCTCTCGCCTGACTCCCAAATACATTATAGAAAAAACATTTGCCAGCGACGAGCAGGAAAAAGGATTCCGTGAGATCTATGAGATTTTTCTCAAAACTCCAGGGATGCCTTTGTTAGAAGGCGAAAACGTTTTGATTGAGGCAATAAGCGAGGGCGTCAGAAGCGGGATTATCGGTGTAAGAGATGGTTCAGATGTTTATTACAAACAAGATGCCCAACCAGGCACAGAGTCAGTTATTCTGCGTGGGGAAGTGGCAAAAAATATGAAAGAAACAAAAGAAACAGTGAGTAAAACAGTCGGCGAAACAATAAAAACATGGGAAGAGCCAGGAAAGGTAGCGGAAAGAACAGTTAAAAACCTGACTTTAAGAGCGAAAATTCCATGGGACAAATTATCAGAAATTACAAGAGGCGTAATTCGACCACTGAAGGATAAAGGACTTACTACAGAAATTACAATTGAAATAAAGGCAACTTCCATGGAAGGTTTTGATAGAACTACCCTGGATAGTAAGGTAAAAGAGACCCTCAAGCAGATAGGTTCTGAAATAGTAGAGTGGAAGGAAGAATGAAGGTTTTTATAAATACTTTGACTTATAAATGGGTCGGTTTTGAAATTCAGAAACCAGAAGAATTGCTTGAGTGCATTATTTTTTCTACATCCAACCCGGATGATATCGTTGGTGGTCATTTCTGTGGTTCAGGAACAACTTTTGCAGTTGCAGAGAAACTTGGCAGGCGATGGATTGGCTCTGATTTATCCAGGTTTGCGATTCAGATTACAAGAAAGAGATTGCTGAATATTCATAATTCTAAAGATTTAATGGAGGAAGAAAAGTGAAGACATTGAGGGAGATAACAGAAACTCTAAGGTCTCATAAGAGGGAACTTGAAAAAAATACAGAATAAAAGAGATAATGATCTTCGGCTCATATGTAAGGGGTGAGCAGAAAAAGGGAAGCGATGTTGACATCCCTGTTGATTTTTATGAAGTTCCTGACCTTTTGAAATTCATTGAGATTGAAAGATATCTTGAGGAAGTGCTGGGAATCAAAGTAGATTTGGTTCCCAAACCAGCACTGCGCACCGAATTACGAGACAGTATTTTGATGGATGCAATAGAAATATGAAAAGAGATTACAACCTTTTTTTAAAAGATATTCTAAACTCCATAGATAAGATTGAGAGTTTTGTATAGGGGATGAGTTTTGATGAATTTATGAGGGACGAGAAGACAAAGAGCGCTGTGGTGAGAGAAATTGGGGTAATTGGAATATGATTATTAAACCTTACTCACAATTAAAAGTTGTATTGACTGGACTTTGCGTTCTTATTGCAGTATTTTTTACTGTTAACGCCAGTATTAAAAACAACGAAAACAGCACACTCCAAAATGCAAATACCCATATTCTTATTGTAGAGCCAGATGATGGAAAAACTCCAGTAATAAACGGCATTAATAGTGCGAAAAAGTCAATCGACCTTACTATCTATTCCTTGAATGATCCAGTGGTTGAAAACGCTCTTAAGTCCGCCAGCGCTGCTGGTGTAAAAGTCAGAGTCCTTTACAACTACTACTCATTTCTTGATCATGAAAAAGAGTTTGTGTTAAAAACTATGGCTGGCCTCGAATCAGCAGGTATTTTTACAAGATGTGCATCTTCTGATTTTGCTGTAACTCATCAGAAAACATTTACTATTGACCGAAGACAATCCATCATTATGACTTTTAATTTACGTCCAAACTATTTTACAAATACCAGGGATTTTGGTATCATCACAAATGATAAGGGTGAAGTCAGTGAAATTTCCAGAGTTTTTGATGCTGACTGGTTTTATAAAAAAGTCATACCGAAGGTTACCTCACTGGTCTGGAGCAATAACAATTCCCGAAGAAAGATACTTTCTCTCATTCAGAGTGCGAATGTATCTCTTGAAATCTATAATGAGGAGCTGGAAGATAAACAATGTCTGGATGCTCTGATTATGAAAGCCAAATCAGGAGTGAATGTACGGATTATCTCTGCCCAGATGATAGAGGGTGGATATGACAAAAATAAAAACAATCGTAAATATCTCAATCAACACGGGGTGAAAGCAAAATATATGCCGACAAATGATTATCTTTATTGCCATGCAAAAATGGTTTTAGTTGATTATGGTACCAGTAATGCAAAGGCGTTTGTTGGCTCTGAAAATTTTTCTTCAACATCCCTTGATAAAAACCGTGAATTGGGAATTATTGTAAATAAAACAGATATACTCAATCGGTTACATAGTGTTTTTGAAACCGATTGGGACAAATGTCAATACGATTGATTTTTGATACATGGGAGAAAGGAGCATGATGAAACATTGTATTATAATTGCGCTTATACTTGTTATTGGTATAGCAGGTACCGGGTGCTTGACCTGCAAAAAAGGTATCATTGAAGAAAACAAAAGAATAAAAGAAAAGCCATATTTAAAACTAATGTCGCCTGCTGGAGGGGAAACATGGAGAGAAGGTTCATCATATGAGATTAAGTGGAAGTCCTCTGGAGTTAAAAAAATAAGCATTCAAGTATTTACTGGTGGACACGATAGGGGACATCTCGCTTTTGGTATCGATGCGAAAAATGGAAAATATTTATGGAAAATTCCAGAGGGATTTATTACTGGCTTTGGAATATCAAAGTCAGATGCCGTAAGGATAAGAATATATGATATAGAAAATCCAGATGTTTTTGACCGGAATGAGACCTGTTTCACCGTGGAGGGCACACAACAATGAAATTATTCTTTCTGTCCTGCTATAATACCGTTCTTTCACCTTTAAGGAGATGTTTGCAGGATTTTTTATTTTTTAATTTCCAGGCTAAATATAGGCAAGAAACCATCTGTTATATCTTTTTTTGACACCAGCATACCATTTACATGGTAGATAAAGGACCAATATATTTAAAATCCACATAATATAAGTCCAGGCAGGACAAAATCCTGCGATTTCTGTAATATTTCTGTCAAAAAATAAAGCAGGGTTCATGAATAAATGTTGTACTGGTTTTCCTGCAAGTAAATATAACAGAATTGAATTAATGTGGACAACAGGCCATTGGAGGAGATAAAAAAATAGTGGTACACGACCAAAAGTTAACATAGCATTGTAAATTTTTGAGTAAAAAACTCCTCTTCCTTCAGGTTCTGGTATTTTTTCTAACCAGCATAGCAACAAAATTGCAGGTCCTAATGTCATCAATAGAAACAAGAGCGACGGAGGATACTTTGTTGTGTTTAAGAAGGAAAGTATTGTAAAAAGAGCTGTATTCTGAACTGTCCATTTTGAAGGGTCTCCATAAAAATTAGCAAATCTCAAAACCAGAAATAAAAATGAAGTAATTGCTCCAATCATCAGTAAATACTTCCGCCGTTTTTCTGCTTCCATTCCGTAAAAAACACCAAAGGTATATCCAGCTGCCATCACCCCTATCCATGGAATGAGTGGATAAAGAACAAAAATTGAAGGTCCATTCTGCTCAAATAAATGAAACATTCCTGGTTTATGTAAAATTAACCACAAGGAATTAACAATATGATTGTTAGGGTTGAAATTAATATGGTCTGATAAGTTGTGGAAAAGAATCATACCTAAACCTATTCCTGAAATCCATCTAAAAGGCAAATGAATAAGCCCTGCAAGAAAAATCATGGATACTCCGATAGCCCAGATAACCTGCAACCACAGAAAATCCAATAAAATCATTCCGTGTTTAAGAGGAAGAAATATAAAAAAGTTAACCCATGTAATTTCAAGAAAAATCAACCAGAGCCCACGAGTTATAAGAAATTTTGTAAGTTCTAATTTTGTTTTTCCTCTTTGAAGTTGTAAATATGCTGCCAGACCTGCAAGAAAAACGAACACTGGAGCGCAAAAGTGAGTAATCCATCTTGTCATAAAAAGAGGAAAAGTAGTAATTTGTAAATCAGTCGCTGATCGATAGCCAACAGTAACAAAATCTCCTGTATGGTCAAGAACCATAATAACCATTACAATTCCACGAAGCAAATCAATGGACTTAATTCTTTCTTTCATTCTTATTGGTGAGAGATTTGGATTTCAATGACTGTCCTAAAATTCTCAAGATATTACCTCTGGCAATCTTCTCTGCAGTAGAAGATTTCAATAAATCCAGGGGCGGTAATATTTTATAATTTCTTCTTGATAGGTATCCCAATGTCCCACCTTGTCTGAACCAATCATCAGCCTATCAGAAAAATCTTCAATAAAGCACATACTTTTTCCAATGATGTAACCTATTATTTCCCAAGTATCTTTTTCATATCAGCAATAAATTCATCCACTGTTTTTTTGTTTTCATGTTGCATGATAATTTCATGGGCAAGCGGCCCACCAAATCTTTCATCATATTCAGGCGCAAGGTCCCACTTTTTCATAATCCAATCAACAGGGCGCTTGAAAAATACAGTATTTGACATGGGATTTAACCACACAGGATAATTCAACTCATCAAGTTTTCTTTTAAGGTATTGAGCAGTTTCAAGTATGTGAGACGCCTGTCTTTCATATTCTTTCTCGCCATTTCTTGTAAGTTGCCACCAGAATTTTAATGCGCCCAGAGCAGAACGAGAACAGGTAATCGTTGGAACCGCATCATTTAAATAGCCGACCTTAAACGGATTTTGTGCGTCAAAGACCTCTTTTCCTGTTATGAAGATTCCCATGGGTTCGTCAGAGCCAAAAAATTTATGTCCGCTTACTGCTATGGAGTGATAAAAGATTTTCTTTCTATTGATGATGTCTCTATGTTTTGTAAAAGGAAGATATCCACCAAAAAGAGCAGCATCAAGCATAATGTAATAGGCAGGTGGCTTTTTTCTTTCAATAATCTCTAAAATCGACTTGTGGTCATCTATGGCACCTTTGAATGTGGTTCCAATGGCTATCACAACCAGAGCAGGTTTTAATGGGTCAAGTACTTTTTCAAAAACATTGATATCCATCTGCCCCATGGGAAGGCCAGGAATAAGTTTTATTTCAAGGTTCATAACATCAGCAATTCTCTTGATTGAATAATGGGCTTCTTCTGAAACATAAACAACCGGGAGATTTTTTGACCCAATTTTTGATTTGAGGTAGTTTACGCCAAAATACATAGCATGCATGTTGCCGTCTGTGCCGCTATGAGTCACAATCCCCCAGTAGTCATCTTTATCAAAACCCAAAAGATAAGCGAAGTAATCAATGACATCATTTTCAAATTTATGTGTATTGAATGGAAGTATGCTTTCTTTTCTTGGATTGCCTACATTATTCAAATGGATATCACAAAGCCCTGATTCAAGGAACCATCTGTAAAAATCTCGAAGTTCAAAGGTTTGGTTGAGAGGATAGCCCACTGCATGGTTTTTAATGTTTAGCATGTCTTTGACAAATCTGGTTAGTTTATCATAGGGGATGGTGCCAGCTTCTGCGTGTAAGAGAAGAAGTTTCTCTTTACTCATCTTCATCAGTTCAATTAGTGGTGTATTAAATAACCTGCCAAAGGACTTTGCATCTTCAGTAACAAAATTTTCCCGTTCTTTCACGTTCGCCCCTTTTTTGTTAAATGTACATTGCGTCAATTATTAACTGTATTTTTATTTTAATTTTTCTCTTTTCATCTTTCAACTTTTCCACTGAAGTGACTTTCTATGTTTTAGCCGATGATTTCAAACTTTGCTGTTTTTATGGAAAATAGGCACCAGTGGAAAAGTTCAGATTAGAAAAAGAATCTGGTATAATCTTAACAGGGTTTATATCAAACGGAGAAAAACATGGAAAGATTTTTTATTGACGCGTTTTTGAATATGCCCCAACATGAGCAGGAAAACTTTTATAAAAGCGTGTTTCTGAATATGGAAGGAGAGTATGCGG
>DAONMJ010000040.1:0-14651 GCA_035392545.1 bacterium | reverse complement strand
ATGTGTTAGGCACACCGCCAGCGTTCACCCTGAGCTAGGATCAAACCCTCAAAAAAGGAATTTTTTGAGTTTACACAACCAGGGTTTCACTGACCAAATTTTCAAAGAACTACTTTCGGGTACATACATAATACCCGAATTTAACATCTCTGTCAATACCTCCTCATTACTTTGCTGGTGCTTCAGCTGGTGCTTCAGCTGGTGCTTCAGCCGGTGCTTCAGCTGGTACTTCACCAGGTGGAGGTGGTGTTGCTCCACCTTCCATCGGTGTTGGAGGAGGAGGCGGTGCCTTCTTCGGCATTGCCTGCTTGATGATAAAGAACAGCGCCACCAGGATGATGATGATCAAGATAGCGACTGCCGCTGGATTGCTTTTTTTCTGCTCTGCCATTTTCTTTTTCACCCCCTTTCAAATTCTTTACATGGATGTTATTTTTATGCCATGATGTGGCATAAATTGGAATATAGTTAATCACCTTTTTAATTTTTGTCAAGTACCCCCAGTTTATTGTGGTGTAAAATATCTTCAAGCCTTCGTTTTGGTACATGATGCACGCTATTCCCATCGCGCCAGTATTTCAAACTTCCTTTTTCATCTTCAGCAATTGCTTTTTCTGCAGGATATCCCAGAGCAATAACATATTCAATGGAATAATCAGAAGAAATATCCAAAATTTTAGCAAGGTTTTCCCTCTGAACAGAACCAATCCAGCAACTGCCAATGCCTTTATCTGTTGCAGCAAGAAGAATATTCTCAATGGCTGCTCCAAAATCTGACGCAGGTGTAAACGACTTTAATTTCTTATTGTGAAGAACCACTATATAAGCAACAGGTTTTTCTCCTTCTTTTGGTTTTCCTTCTGGTCCAAGATATGCAGCCCAGGCAATTGTTGAGAAAACATGTTCAAGGAGATTACTATCATCTATCACCAGGAATTCCCAGGGCTGGAGATTACCTCCGCTTGGAGCAAGTCGTGCCGCATCAATCAGTTCTTTCAAAATTTCAAAAGGAATCGGTTTTTGCTGAAATCGCCTGATGGTTCTCCTGTTTCTTATCGCATCCATTGTTTCCATTTTATCCATCCTGTGATGTGAAAGTGGTCGGGGCGCCCGGATTTGAACCGGGGACCCCCAGAACCCCATTCTGGTGCGCTAAACCGGACTACGCTACGCCCCGAACACAATCTATCGAAAATTTATTATATTCTTACTTCAAATTACGATTATTTGCAAATTCAAACTTTTTGAAACCCGGATTTGAACCGGGGCGCCCTCGTCTCCCACTGCGACTCGGGTCGGCCACTCGCTGGCATTGCTACGCTCGCTCGCAATGCCTGACTTCGCTCACCTGAAATCCGAAAAACTGGATTTCAGCCCCCAGAACCCCATTCTGGTGCGCTAAACCGGACTACGCTACGCCCCGAACACTAAATTTTTCCTTCTCTGAAACTTGAGATGTAATTCATGCAAAACTGGTCTTTACCAGTTAACACGCCGGCAATACATCGTGCTTCAATAATTCCTGGCTCAACAGGATCTATAATCACTGCATCCAGACCTGCATACATGGCAATGGCAAATGCATATTTGTTAATAGCACTTCTTTTCGGTAACCCAAAAGAAACATTTGAAAGACCACATATTGATTTTGTTCCTGGTAATCGTTCCTTTATACCGCATAAAGCTTTTAAGTATGTATTGAATGCTTCTGTATCTGTTCCAACCGGCTGCACAAGAGCATCATAAAAAATGTTTTCCTTTTTCACCCCGGATTCTGTTAATTTTTCGTAAAGTGTGCAGGCAATGTAGATTCGTTTTTCAAAAGAAGATGGTATGCCTGAATCGTCCATGGTCAAAGCAACAATGTAAAGATCAGGAAAATTTTTCACCAACGGTAAAAACTCTTTCAACTTTTTTTCTTCTGCGTTAACAGAGTTTAGCATCACTGGCTTATTTTTCACCATTGGCAGACATTTAGCAAGAACGTCTGTACTCGAACTGTCAAGCGCGAGACGAACATCAGGATATGCTGACTGAACAAGATTAACCAACCATTCAAGATCTTCTGCTTCGTGGCCGGTGCCTGTTCCTGCATTCAGGTCAAGAAAATCGCTTCCGGATTCAATCTGCTTTTTTGCTTCCTGTAAGAAAAATTTTTCGTCTTTTTTGATCAATGCTTCACGAATTTTTTTTCTTGTCGCATTAATCCTTTCTCCTACTATTATCATCTGTGCTCCTGGTATGATAAAATTTTACTATGGAAATTGAAAAAAATGAACTTGAAGAAATAGTTTACCAGAAATTAAAAAAATTGCCAGAGTTTTTCCAGAAAAAACTTGAAAATGTTGAGTTTTTTGTTGAAGATGGTCACTCAACAAGATTTCTTGGGCTGTATCATGGCGTACCATTCGGCAAACGTACCAATTATAACCTTGTGATGCCAGATAAAATTATCATTTACAGACGGGCTTTTGAAAGGGCTTGCAAAAATAAAAAAGAACTTGAAAAAAAGGTTGAAGAAGTACTTCTGCACGAAATAGGACATTACTTTGGTTTCAATGAACAACAATTAAGAAATCTTGGTTATTGAACTTATTTCAACAAACGACTGCCTGGTTTGACCAGAGGTACTTTTTTTTCACACAATGGACACTCGTCCTGTCTGTAATTTTTTACTTCTATTTTTAGAAGAGATTCAACAGGAACTTCCAGACAGTGTTGACCCCGCAATACAAGACAACAAACCCCTGCGATTTTTGCGCCGCTCGTTTTAACAAGGTCTATTACCTCAGAAACAGAACCGCCTGTGGTGATCACATCCTCACACACAAGGACATTTTCATCTCTATCTATTGTAAAACCTCGTCTTAAACACATCAGGCCATTTTCTCTTTCTGCAAAAATACTTTTTGCTCCAAGAATTTCAGCAAGCGCATAGGAGAGAACAATTCCCCCGATAGCAGGACCTATCACAACATCAACTTTATTTCCAGTATATCTTTTCACAAGTTCCTGCGCGAGATTTCTTGCAATGTGTGGAAACTGGAGAACACGAGCCATCTGAAAGTACCTGTTGCTGTGAAGACCTGATGAAAGAAGAAAGTGCCCCTCAAGAACCGCCCCTGTTTCCCTGAAAATTTCCAGAATTTCATGTTCAGTCATTTCTGTACCCTGTTACAAAATTTTTCAATTTTTTTTATTCTTCTCAAGTGTCTTCCACCGCCAAACTTTGTTTCAAGAAAAACCCTGGTAATCTCGCAGGCAAGTTCATTGGCAATAATTCTTCCTCCGAGCGCAAGCGCGTTTGCGTCGTTATGAATACGGGCAATTTCTGCAAGAAAAGGGTCATAGCATAATGCGGCACGAACCCGGGGAAATCTGTTTGCCACTATACTCATACCTATACCGGTTCCACAAACAAGAATTGCCCTGTCAATTTTTCCCGCAGACAATTCTGATGCTACCCGTGCTCCATAATCAGGATAATCAACCTTTTTCAGTACATCTGGTCCAAAATCCATTATTTCGTATCCTTCTTTCTTCAAATACGCAATGAGATATTTTTTCATTTCATAACCCGCATGGTCGCTTGCAATTCCTATTCTCATATTTTCATCCTTGTTAGGACTTCTTTTTTTATTCTTTCTCTGATTATATCCCGAATTTCACGATACTGAAAAATATTACCTCCTGCAGGGTCTGGAACATTAAGAATGAAAATTTTGTCCAGGGCTTCTGGCTTTCTTTGCAATACCTTTTCCCTGTGTTTTTCTTCCATAACAAAAATCAGGTCTGCATCTTCAATAATGCGTTCATTCAATGATGTTGTCACAAAATCTTCAAAATTAATTCCTGTCTCTTTCAAAACGTCTATTGCTGACTGAGATGCCCTTCCAGAAAAATCTGCATCTGTGCCTGCGGATGCCACTTCTATCTTTTTATCCGCGACAATATTTTTCAGCAATGCCTGTGCCATAGGACTTCTGCATGAATTCCCAGAACATACAAAAAGTACTCTCCCGCGAACAAGTCGCGGAATGTTTTCTGTCATATCCCAAATGGCTGATTCCCTACCCGAAATTCTTCCACCATCAACTACAATGGCAACCTTTTCAAGAAGTTCTGAATCTATCTCGTCAATACAGCAGGCACTTTTAGAAAACGAAACATTGGCGCTTGTTGAAGCAAGCATTGGGAAACTGTCGCACAGATTGTTGATGAAGGAGTAATCAGGAATTCTCAATGCAATGGTTTTATCTTTTCCCACAATGTGATTTGATTCAATTTTTGATTGAAAAATAAATGTATTTCTTCCTGGCCAGCGTTTTGTAATAAAAGGAAGGAAATTTTCAGAGATATGGGCAACTTTTTTTGCCATTTCCATATCTTTGGTGAAACCGATAAGGGGTTTTGATTCTGGTCTGTTCTTGAGAATATATAGGTTTTCTTTTGCAAAATCATTTTTTCCATCACATACGATGCCATACACGGTATCAGTGGGCACTATTGCAACATTTGAATTTTTCAGCGCCATCATAACCTTCTCAAGAACAACTTCCTGAGAATTTTCCATAAGATTAACTATGTGTGCCATATGAAACCACAGGATTTGAAAGAAGACCTATCTTTTCAATCTCGCATTCCACAATATCCCCATTTTTAATGGGACTGATTCCTTCTGGAGTTCCTGTTGAAATAATGTCACCAGGATACAGCGTAAGATATCTTGTAATTGAACAGATAATATCCGGTATTTGAAAAATCATCCTGTCTGTACTGGAACTCTGCTTTGTTTCACCATTAATTCTTAATTCAATTTTCAATGGTTCCTGCCAATCAATTTCATCCGATGTAACAAACCATGGACCCACAGGACAAAATGTGTCCATGCTTTTTGATCTGAACCACGGATATTTATTGGTCTGATCCTGTTTTTGCATTGCGCGGGCTGTGACATCATTAGCAATGGTATAACCAGCAATACATGATATCGCCTCTTGTTTGGAAACATTTTTACAGGTTTTTCCAATAATCACAGCAAGTTCCACTTCAGGGTCAATCCTTCCTATGTTATCTGGAATGCGAATTGCTTCCTTGCTGGCAATAATGCAGGATGAGGACTTTTCAAAATACACTGGTTCTGAGGGCAATTTCCAGCCACCTTCTTCAGCATGACTTTTATAATTTAATCCAAGACATATGATTTTACACGGCTTAATAAGTGGCGCATATTCAAGTTCTTCCAGGGAAAACCATGATGAAATAAGGGCTCTGACACTGCCGGTAAGATTATTAGCAATAATGTGTTCAACAGGAATGTCACCAATGGAACCGATTTTATTTCCTTCAACAATTCCAGTAAAAACATCCTGATTTCTTCTGAATCTTCCTATTTTCATTTTTGCCTCGCTTTTTCAATTTTCATTTTTCATTTTTCAATCTTTTGATTTTCTCTCTGTATTTAATGGCTGTTTCAAAATCAAGCTGCTTCGCATATGATATCATCTTTTTTTCAAGACCCCTGATGAGTTGAGCCAGGTTTTTCCCGTATAAAATTTCTTCTTTATCTGCAATTATTTCCTGCTGTTTCCTGCTTTTGCTTCCGATAATATCACTTATTGTCTGATATATCGGCTTGATAACCTGTTTTGGCGTGATATTGTGAATACGGTTATATTCTTGCTGAATCGCTCTTCTTCTTTCTGTTTCATCAATTGCTGCCTTCATTGAATCTGTAATTTTATCTGCATACATAATTACTTCTCCGTCAATACTTCTGGACGCCCTGCCTGCTATTTGAATAAGGGAACGTTCTGACCTTAAAAATCCTTCTTTATCAGCATCAAGAATTGCAACGAGACTCACTTCAGGAAGGTCAAGCCCTTCGCGCAAAAGATTGATTCCGACAAGAACATCAAATGTTGCTTCTCTCAGTTTTTTGAGAATTTCCATGCGCTGGAGGGTATCAATTTCATAATGGAGATACATCACTTTCAGGTGTAAATCTTTCAAATAATCGCTTAACTGTTCTGCAAGTTGTTTACTGATTGTCAGAACAAGCACCCTCTGTTTTTTGTTAATTCTTTCGCGAATTCTCACAACAAGATCATCAAGTTGATTCTTTGTGGGAAGCACTTTAATGGGTGGGTCAATAAGCCCTGTTGGTCTGATGACCTGTTCAACAAGCAGTTCAGACTTTTCACCAAGTTTTCTCACTCCAATTTTTTCAAGTTCATACGGTCCAGGGGTTGCAGAAACACAGATGACCTGGTTAATCATTGATTCAAATTCGTCAAATGTCAGGGGTCTATTGTCAAGTGCTGAAGGAAGTCTGAAACCATACTCAACAAGCGTTTCCTTGCGGGACCTGTCGCCTGCGTGCATTCCACGAATTTGAGGAATAGTCATATGCGACTCATCAATGAACATTAAATAATCCGATGGAAAATAGTCAAGCAAACATTCCGGTCTTTCTCCTGGCAATCTTCCGGCAAGATGCCTTGAATAATTCTCAATACCATGACAGTATCCAAGTTCTGCCAGCATTTCAAGGTCGTTGTTTGTTCGCATTTCAAGCCTTTCTGCCTCAAGAAGTTTTCCCTGGTTTTTGAATTTTTCAAGATGTTGTTGAAGTTCTTCCCTGATTGTTCTTAAAGCCCTTTCAATCTTGTCAGAAGGGCTGACAAAGTGTTTTGCAGGATAAATTGAAATTTGTTCTTCTTTTGATATTGTTGCGCCGGTCAAAGGGTCAAATCTCTCAAGACAGGCAATTTCTTCTCCAGAAAGAACAATTCTTACGCCCGTTTCTTCGTAAGAAGGAATGATTTCTATAGTGTTACCACGAATCCTGAATCTACCTCTCTGAAAGTCAAAATCGTTTCTTTCATATTGAATTTCCACCAATCTTCTCAAAATTGCTGTTCTTTCTGTCCGTTGATTCAATGTGAGATTTAACATTAAGGCACGATGGTCTTCGGGACTGCCCAGCGGATATATTGAGGAAACACTTGCGACAATGATAACGTCCCTGCTGGACAAAATTGCGCTTGTCGCAGCAAGCCGTAATCTATCAATGTCCTCATTGATTGAAGCATCCTTTTCAATATAGGTATCAGTGGCGGGAATGTACGCTTCTGGCTGATAGTAATCGTAATAACTGACAAAATACCGAACCTTATTTTCAGGGAAAAATTGTCTGAATTCGCTGTACAGCTGGGCAGCAAGTGTTTTGTTATGAGATATGACAAGAACAGGTCTGTTTACCCTTTCAATGACATTTGCCATTGTGAATGTTTTTCCACTGCCTGTGACCCCAAGTAACACCTGCCATTTCGCACCGCTGTTAAGATTCCTTGCCAGTTTCTGGATTGCCGCGGGTTGATCGCCAGCAGGTGTGAACTGTGATTTAAGTTTGAAGATTTTTTCCATTCATTTCAAGAACCAAATAATTTCTGTTTGTACTTTGTTACTTCAGGATAATTTCTTTCATCTTCAATCGATTTCAATTGCTCCCAGAGACGTTTTTCTTCGCGTGATAGTGATCTGGGCATCATCACCCGAAGTACAACGAAAAGATGCCCATGTGTGGAACCCCGTGGTACACCGAGATTTTTTAATCTCAGAATTGTTCCATCCTGAGTACCAGGAGATACTTTTGCTTTTACTTTACCGGTTAATGTTGGAATTTCTATTTCTCCACCGAGAACTGCTGTTGTTACTGTAATGGGAACTTCACAGAAAAGGTCATTTCCTTTTCTTGTGAAAAAGTCATCCTGTTCAACAAAAACAGTGACATAAAGATCTCCACGACTACCCCCCCTCGTACCGGCATTTCCCATTCCCTTCAACCTGAGAGATGTTCCGTGTTCAATGCCAGCAGGAATTTTCACATTGATCTTGTGCATTACTCTAACCCTTCCTGTTCCACGACAGTTCATACACGGATCAGGAATGACTGTTCCTTGTCCATGACACCTCGGACACACCTGACTAATCGTGATAAACCCCTGCTGATACATTACCTTACCTGTTCCGTGGCATTGTAAACATTCCAGATCAGATTTTTTACTCTTGCTACCTGTTCCATTACATGTTGGACAGTGTTCGTATACAGAAACATTGATGGTTCTCTCTGTTCCCTTCACTGCGTCTCTCAGTGGGATTGAAATCCGCATTTCAACATCTTCGCCGCGATTAGAAGGTTGTCTTTCCTCTCTACCAAAAATATCTGAAAAGAAATCACTGAAAAAGTCACCAAAAAGATCAGAAAAATCCATTCTGACCCTTCCAAAATCCTGTCTCCAGTCAAATCCCTGGGGACCAAAACCTGCATGACCAAATTGGTCATAGGTTTTTCTTTTCTCAGGGTCACTCAATACTTCATACGCCTCAGTGAGTTCTTTGAATTTCTCTTCTGCTTCCTTGTTCCCTGGATTTCTGTCTGGATGATACTTGAGGGCTAGTTCCCTGTATGCCTTTTTTATTTCATCAATGGTCGCATTCTTGCTGACACCAAGAACCTCATAGTAATCTCGTTTTTCTGCCATGTTTATTCTTTCTCCATATTGATTCTGACATATTCCTCAGTCAGATTACATCCCCATGCGGTCGCACTTTCTTTGCCTGCATTAAGAGATACCGTAATAAGTATCTGTTTTTTTGATAATTCTTTCCGAACAATTGTTTCATCAATATCGCACGGCGCGCCATCAAACACATCATATTTGCCAATAGAAATTTTCATTTTGAGCGGGTCAAACCTGCTGCAAGCAGAACCTGCTGCAGCAGCGATTCTTCCCCAGTTAGGCCAGGTTCCTGTCACTGCGGCTTTCACAAGATTTGAGCCCGCAATTTTTTTTGCAATTCTTCTGGCATCTTTCTGAGACCATGCTCCACAAACATGCACCTCAATCAATCTGTCAGAACCCTCTCCGTTTTCTGCAATTTTTCTGGCAAGAAATACACATACCTCTGTCAACGCTGTGGCAAATTTTCCGTAATCTTCAGTATCCTGATGTATTGTTCTGTTTCCAGCCATACCGTTTGCCATACAGACAACAAAATCGTTTGTACTCTGGTCATTATCCACTGTAATCATATTGAAACTCTTATCAACTGCGTCTTTCAGGGCTTTTTTCAACGCACTCTGTGAAATGACGGCATCTGTTGTGATAAAACCGAGCATTGTAGCCATATTGGGGCATATCATTCCTGCGCCCTTTGCCATGCCACCAATTCGAACACGGGTATTTTTACTTCGTGCCTGAATTTGCGTTTCAATCTCTATGTGTTTCGGAAATCTGTCTGTGGTCATAATCGCTTCTGCCGCATCCATGCCACCGTTTTCTGACGCTTGATTCACAAGTTGTTCAATACTACGAGTAATTTTGTCTTCGGGAAGCAATTTCCCTATCACCCCTGTTGAAGCAAAAAGAACCTGACTGATATCAACTCTCATCGCGTCTGCAAATTTTCTCATGATGTTACAGGTTATATCCCAGCCAGTATCTCCACCAAGAACATTTGCGTTTCCACTATTTATAAGAATTGCTCGCACAGGATTTTTAATATTTTTCAGTGCCCACAGAAGAGAGTAGGACTTTACCCTGTTTGTTGTGGAGCACGCCGCAGCAATGCAGTCCTGTTCAGAAATAATAACTGCCAGGTCTTTTCTTTCTTTCTTAATGCCACAATTGATACCTGATGCCCTGAAACCATCTGGAAAACAAACACCTGTTCTTGTTTTCATGTTCTTCCTTTTCATAAAATTCAAACAGAATCTGTGTTGAGCAAAGAAAGTGCTATTTTCACATCATCCTGGGTTGTAATTTTTATGTTTGTTATTTCACCAGAAACAACGTAAACACTAATACCTGATTGCTCGCACATTGAAGATTCATCGGGATACTTATTTAATTGATTCCCGCATGTTAGAAAAATTTTTTCAAGTATTTCTCTTTTGAATCCCTGCGGTGTTTGAGCAACTTCTATTCCTTTTTCAACAATTGTACTGACAAGTCTCTTGCGCTTCACAAGTTTCACCGAACCATTTACAGAATATGCGGGAATACACGCTCCGTATTTTTTTGTACCCTTTATTACACTGGATATAAGAGATTCTGTTACGAATGGCCTTGCGCCGTCGTGAATAAGAATAATATCACACTTCTTTGAACACCGTGAAATCCCATTAAAAACTGATTCTTCCCTGCACGCACCACCGGCAACTATTTCCCTGATTTTGGAAAATTCACCGTTCCATTTTGAAACATAATCACTTTCCATCATCTGTTTATTCACAACCAGGACAATTTCGTCTATCAAAGAACACATTGAAAATGTTCTGAGACTGTATTCAATAACAGGAATTCCGTCCAGAGGGAATAATATCTTGGGTAGATTGCTTTTGAATCGAACCCCTCTGCCAGCAGCAACAATCACACAGCCCGTCATTTCACCTTGGCAAAAATGATACGGCCACTCACTGTTTGAATGGTACTATCTATCACGGTTTCAACTGTCTTACCGATATATTTTGCGCCATTTTCAATCACAACCATTGTGCCGTCTTCAAGATAACCCACGCCCTGCCCATGTTCCTTGCCTTCCCTGATCACCTTCAACTGCAGTGTCTCGCCTGCCATCAGTTTAGCCCTCATCAGGGTCGCAAGGTTATGCAGATTCAATACTTTGACGTTTTTTACCTCTGCGACTTTTGTGAGGTTGAAATCATTTGTCAAAACCCTTGCGCCGATTGAAGATGCAAGTTTCACAAGTTTTGCATCCACACCTTCTACGTCAGGATAGTCAACATCGTAAATTTTTACATCAAGATTACTGTCATTTCGCATTTTATTCAAAGTATCAAGCCCCCGCCTTCCTCGCTGTCTTTTCATCTCACTTGCTGAATCAGCCAGGTCCTGAAGTTCGCGAATAATGAACGTGGGAATCACAATGGTACCTTCAATAAAACCACTTATGGCAAGTTCATATACCCTGCCATCTATCGCCACACTACTATCAATGACCACGGCTCTCATCGCCTCAGCCTTAAACTGGTGAAGATACGGAAATAGAAATCCAAGCTCACCGACACCCCTGATACCAATCATGATGCCAAGATAACTGAAAATAAAATACAGAACAAACCTGACACCGTCTTCCTGTCTTGGGGTAGCAAAAGGAACAAGTAGAACAAAATTGGCAATCAAAATAGCTGTGACCAGACCAACTATAAGCCCGATAACCCCCATGATAAATTTTCTAAATGGGATCTTCTGCATCAAAAGTTCAATTCCAACAACAATTAAACTTCCTACAAGCCCGGCTATAACACCATTCAATTTGTTTTCCATCCAGAACACAGAACCAGCAAAAGCGCTGATCAACACAAAGGTTGCTCTGATAAAATAAAGTCCCATTGTTCACCTCCTGAAATAATGTTCTGGGATATTATACATCAAGGTTGTTAAAATGTTCAACCTTTTTCAAATGCAAGGGAAGGCAGATCTCCAAGCCAGCTTACCTCAACAATATTCATTCCCGGGAATGAGGTAATTTCAGAACCTAAGGGGATAAATGCCTGCCTGAAACCAAGACGAAGGGCCTCTTTCAAACGGGATACAATATGTTGAACAGGTCTGATTTCTCCTGTAAGGGCAATTTCACCAATAAAAACAGTATTGGATACAGCAGGGATATCCTTGTATGACGAAATTGATGCTATGGCAATGGCAAGGTCCACGCCGGGTTCAGCAATTTTTAATCCTCCGGCAACATTGAAATAGATGTCACGCGAAGCAAGATTCATGCGAAGTTTTTTTTCAATCACCGCCAGCACAAGATTCACCCTGTTGTAATCAAGACCTGTAAATGTTCTGCGTGGAACACCGAGATAACTTGGAGTAATCAAACTTTGAATTTCAAGCAGAATTGTGCGTTTGCCTTCCTGAGCAGGAAAAACAACGAGTCCTGGCTGATTTGTAGAACTGGTGGAAAGAAACAATCTGGCTGAATCAGGAACTTCAATCAACCCGTGTTCATCCATTCTGAAAACACCGATTTCGTCGGTTGACCCAAATCTGTTTTTAATAGCCCTTAACACCCTGAGGTTTGACAGTTTATCTCCTTCAAAATACAGAACAACATCAACAAGATGTTCAAGAATTTTTGGTCCGGCAATATTACCCTCTTTCGTAATATGTCCGATTAAAAAAACAGGCGACCCATGCCTTTTTGCCCATTCGATAAAAAACTGAGCGGTGCGTCTCACCTGAAAAATTGAACCATACGGATAATCAAATTCTGAATCATACATCATCTGAATAGAATCAACAATTACAACATCAGGTTTAATTGTTTCAAGGGCATCTCCTGCTGTTTTTATTTCATTTTCAGTAAGAAAAAAAAGGGAATCTGTATTTTTGACACCGAGCCTATCGGCGCGCATTGCCAGTTGGTCAAGAGATTCTTCAGCCGAAACATAAAGTACTTTCTTTCCCTGTCCTGAAAGTTTCGAGGCAGAGAGCAATACAAGAGTAGATTTTCCTATTCCTGGCTCTCCTGCAAGAAGAATAACGCTGCCGCCAACGAGTCCACCACCCAGAACTCTATCCAGCTCACCTGTCCCTATCGGTATTCTGATATTTTGCCCGACCTTTATTTCACCCAGAGAAACTGGTTTTTGTTTTTCATATTCTGTCATCGGGCCGTGGTGAGAAATTGTCTCCTGATGAAAAGAGTTCCATGCCCCACAGGATGGACACTTTCCAAGCCATCTCACTGTGGCATATCCACATTCCTGGCAGGAGAAAATTTTCTTTTCTTTTGTCACTTTACCTTCCTCTGAAAAGAATTTTCCATGGATGAGCCCTCAAATCCTGAATCATTTCAAAAATCTGATTATAAAGATCATCTTTTGCAACCAGTTTTCCAACTGTGCCTTTTCCTGCCCTGATATCTGAAAGAATAGATGCTAACTGCTCGCTCGCATATCCCAATTTTGTAAGAGCAATGTCAAGATCCAAAGATGTCTGCTTCAAATTTTTCATGGTAATTTTGATATCGTTCACAATCTCAGTGTCAGAAATAAGGTCGGCAACAAGCCCCTGATTTTCTACTTTGTCAACAAAATTATTAATTTTAGTTCCTGTTTTCACAAATGTTTCACTAACATTCTTAATGCTGGTAGAAACTTCTAACATCGTTTGTTCCAGTTTATCAGTTGATTGATCAAGATTTGAAATAATATTGTTAATTCTGTCACTATTTGAAAGAACAATTTTGTTTATTTCCTGAGACGCTGATTTTGCGCTTGTAATAAGGTCAGAAATTTCGGGTCTGATACCTGCTATTGTTTTGTTGAGTTCCAGCGACGTTTTATTCCAGTTTGAGGCAAGCACATTGATATTGTCAATTGCAAATGATGCTTTCAAAAGAACCTGGTTTGTTCCCTGCACAATCTGAAGTAATTGTTTCTTTAAATTTTCATCTGAAGTAACATTGTTCAAAGAAACCAGCAAATTGTTTACGTTTTTGAGAATATCTTCTCCTGCGCTAAGGAATTTTTCAAGAGGAAGAGGATCTTCGCCTTTCAAAGTTTCCCCTGGCTCTATAAGTGGAACATCTTTCAACCCGGTTGACATTATTTCCATATATTTTTCACCAATAATGCCATAGTTTCTCACCATAAATCTGCTATGTCTTCCAAGTCGTACTTCTGGTTTTATTCGAACAGTAACAATAATTCTCGGCTGGTCCTGTTCCATAACAAGATCTATACTTCTTACTTCTCCAACCCTGTAACCACTCACCCTTACAGGCGCTCCAGGGTCAAGCCCGCCAATATAGTTAAAAGCAATCTTCAATTCGTACCCTTTTCCACGAAGAATTTTGCCCTGGGAAAAAATGAACACAAAAAATATGATCAGTCCGAGAAAAATAAATAATCCTACCCTGAATTGCAAATTAAAACTTTTCGTTTTCATAGGCGGCTCCAATATTTAGAAAATATTTGACAAATTCATCCTTTGAATGAAGCAGTTGTTCCCATGTCCCTGTCTCAATAATTTTTCCTTCTTTAATCACAGCGATTCTGTCTGCAAGATATCTTGCAATTGAAAGATCATGCGTTACAATGAGGTCTGTCGTTTGAAATTCCATGTGAATTTTCTTCATTAATTTGGTAATACTGGCAGATGTGATCACATCAAGCCCTGCTGTGGGTTCGTCGTAAAAAAGAACTTCTGGTTCACTCATCAGCGCTCTTGCGATACCAACCCTTTTCCGCATACCACCACTCAATTCATCTGGCATTTTGTCCAGTATTCCTGAAAGCCCTACTGCAAGCAGCATCTGTTCTGCTTTCTTACGCACCTCTTCTTCAGGCAATCTCAGAAACTCCAGAAGGTGAAAACCAACATTTTCCCAGATACTCATTGAATCAAACAGTGCTGCGGACTGAAACACAACTCCTGTCTTTTTTCTTAATTGGAGCAGTTCTTCTTTTGAAATATTAAACATGTCTTTACCCAGCACAATCAGTTTCCCATCAGATGGCGTTGTCAACCCAAGAAGGGTTTTGAGCAGCACAGTTTTGCCAGAACCAGAAGGACCAAGAATGACAACTGTCTCATTCTCTGCAACATTCAAAC
>DAONMJ010000039.1:0-14827 GCA_035392545.1 bacterium | reverse complement strand
AAAAAACTTGATTATGAAAAATTACCTGTTTTGCAACCTTCAAGACACATTGTTTTAAGTAACGAGCATCCTGAATGGAAATTCCAACTTCACAATTACCTTATTTTTCATGAGAATAAATTCTGGTGTATGTGGAGTTTCGGACCAGAGGAAGAAGCACGCATAGGTCAATCAGTGCTTTATTCCACAAGCAACGATGGCATCTCCTGGGAAAAGCCAGAAATCCTTGCTCAGCCACAGGACAATGGTTATGGATATATTGCAAGGGGTTTCTGGCTTTATAAGAGCGAATTTCTTGCGCTTTGCGCATATTTTACAGGACCAGGCGCATTTGGAAAAGGGAAAAAACTTACACTTCACGCATACAGATGGAAGAAGAAAAAATGGGAATATCTTGGAGTTGTATTTCACAATGCCATTAATAATTTTCCTCCACAATTGCTACCAGATGGTAACTGGATGATGACAAGAAGAGATATAATGATGAATGTATCGGTTCTTATTGGTGGGCAGGACTCTTTTGACAGATGGAAAAATTATCCTGTTGTAAAACTGAAAAATCAATTTAATTTTTTACCAGATGAACCGTTCTGGTGGACACTGGAAGAAGGCAATATCACAATGTTTTTAAGAGATAACAGCGGAGTAAGAAAAATATTCAGGTGTTTTTCAACAGATAATGGCAAAACATGGACAAACCCTGTAAAAACAAATTTTCCGAATGCGACAAGTAAATTTTTTGGTCTTATCACGAGCCGAAAATTCAGGGTATTTGTTTCAAACGCCAATAGAAATATGAATATTTTAAGACGCCAGATGCACCTATCTGTTTCAACTGATGGAAGGGTGTTCACCGGTATTGCAAGAATTGATATTCCAACAGACGGAAAGGCAACACTTCAGTATCCACACGCAATGGAATACAAGGGTCAGTTACTGATTGCCTTTTCAAGAAACAAAAAAATTATTGAATTGATTACAATTCCAATTGAAAGGATTGAAAAATTGTTTACTCTTTGATTGACAAAACCTTCCGGGAGGCAAAATGAGAAAAGTATTTTTTATTCTTTTTGTAATGTCAGTTTCGTTATATGCACAGTCAAACAATATCCTTTTCAAACAGGAAGTATTTCCACTTACAAATCCAGGGTTTGAACAATTGTCAGCAGGATGGAACATCAAGCCGACTGAAAAAACACAACCACTTCCTGATGTTGTATTTTCTTTTGAAAATGTCGCCTGTGAAGGCAATTATTCTTTTGCTATCACACTGAATAAAAGGACATCAACATACATCCCCCGTTCGTTCCAGGTTGAAAAGGGCAAAAAATATTACATGAGCGCAAAAATCAAAACAGTCGGACAGATTTCAGGAACATTTAGAGTTGTTTATGGTGCAACTGGTGAGCCATATGCAAACCGGGTTGGTCCTGACTCTGACTGGACAATTGCAGGACTTACGTTTGTCGGTGGAAGACACAGCCGCGGATTTGGTGAACCCAAAAATCCTGACCCAAATATTTCATACTGTGAATTGCGTCTTGAAGCAAATGGCATTGGGACAGTATATTTTGACGACATTAAGATCTATGAAATGAAAGAATATGGGGAATACGTGAGATTCAAGTTAATTCAACCTGAAAACAAAAGCTACAGGGTGAAAATTCATGGGCTTTACGGACCCCCAAGCTGGTTTTTCACAATTACTCCAAAAGAAACGTTTTCATCAGGCACTACCAGTACCTGGATTGATCTGGGTACTTATGACCAGTTAAAAGGAAGGGGTGTTGTTTATGCTGGATTTCATTTTGAACCCATTTCAGGAGAAAAATTTGAAACGATTGAGGCAACGATTGATCTTGCCTACAGACCTGAAGATTCCTGTATTATAAAAAGTTTTACCAGAACAACACCAGGCAATATTATTGGTGTAATAATACCGAAAACTGAAAGTAACCCTGATGACTTTTTGAAAGGATTTGCGCTACTTGACCAGGATATCATTAAGAGAAATCAGTTTGTAAAATCATTGAATTTACCGCCTGTGAACCTGAAGAAATTTTATCTTGAGGCACACCTTAAAGGATTCGGGTCAATGTTTTCTGACCCTGTGATGGCGGAAACAGAAATTGACACAATACGAACAATGGGTTTTAATGCGCTTGATACACAATATTCTGGACTTGCCGGTGTTTACAGACAGGTTGCAGAAAAATACGGCATTACACAAACACACCACACCTTCAGAATAGGAAGATTACCCCAGGACCCTGTCAGTAAACGTGTCATTTTTGACCTATCAAAAATCAGGCAGACATGCGCAGAGTTTGTGGAAAAGACAATCGAAAATTTGAAAAAACAGGATCCTGACCAGATATCAATCATCAAATTTATTGATACTGGAGATGAAATTGCAGGCGAAGTTTTTGGAGGAATAGAATATGAACAGGGATATAAGGAATATGTAAAATCACAGGGACTGAAACCATCGGACTTAAAAGCAAAAAACTGGGATGAAGTAAAAATATATGGTTCATGGGGATGGAGAGATTCCTGGAAAATGAGACCCACTGACAGAACTGCTGTTGACTCCTGCATCAACTATTACTGGACACTTCGCTACTGGAATTATGCTACAGCAAAAGTTTACACTATTCTTGCAGAAGAAATCACAAAAAGAATGCCTTCTGTGAAAGTAAGGGTGAATTTTGGTCCACCCTGGGCATATGGATATTGTTCTTATATGCGTGGAGCAGAAATATGGGAATTTGCAAGACAAAACAGTGTAACTGATTTCTGGAATGAGGACTGGTTGAATACATCTGGATGGAGAAATGCCGGAATTCAGATGGTTTCATATCTTGTTGATTTGAGCAAGAGTTGTGCCAGATTAAATAATGCAGATGTCAGCGCATTTGTCATGCCTGTTGCAAAACCTGAAAATATTCAGTTAAAACTTGCTTCTGTCATTGGAAAGGGCGCAAAGAAAATTGATGTGTACAGGTATGGTCCTGCCTATGCTTCTCCTGATAACTGGTCTGGCAGCACTGATATGGCACAGGGCATTTCTCATTTTACAAGAATTCTTGAAAAAGCAGAAGGTATCCTTTTTTCTGGAAAACCGAGGAAACCAGAACTTGCCATTATATGGTCTGCAGGTGAACCTGTGTGGGCAACTGATGATGCCAGTATGTGGAATCAGCAGTTGATTTATCTTGCTTTACAGCATCAACAAATTCCTGTGGATTTTGTTGATGAATTTATGGTTGAACAGGGAGCATTAAAACAATATAAGGTTGCAGTGTTAACCAGTCAATACTTAAGAAAATCTACAAAAAAAGCAATTGTTGACTGGGTATCAAATGGTGGTAACCTGTGGGTTGACGGTATCCCAGCAACAAACGACGAATACGGTCAGCCGTGTGAGATGCTTTTGCCTGTTATTGGAATCAAGGACATCACGGTCGTTGATAGCGCAATCGGAAGGTCCATGAATCCACAAAATGGAGTCAATTTATCTATCATTCCTGGAACAATAAAAATGACGCAGTCGGATGACACAATTTCAGCAGTTGGAAGAAAAATTATTTTTTCTCTGAGAAATCCAGAAAAAACAAAAGTTATTGGTGTATGGGAAGATAATAAACCTGCTGTGATTGAGCATCGGTATGGAAAAGGCAGGGTATTTTATGCTGGCACATATGCTGGCCACTCATATAATAGCGGTGTTGAAAGAATACCTGGAAAAATAGAAATCGGATACAGAGAAAAAGAAAGAAAACTGATTACTGATTTTATCCTTGGTTGCGGTATTCAAAGACCTGTATGGTGTTCAGTGGCTTGTGTTCAGGCTGACTTACTTGAAAGCGATCAGGGTATTGGCATTGTCCTTTCAAACTACTCAGGAATACCTCAAAACCAGATTACTGTGTATATTGACGCTAAAAAACCTGTCTCATCTGTTGTGTCTGCTCAAAAAGGACTATTGCAATTTACACAGGATACAAAAACAAACATCATAACAACCAGTGTGTCACTTGATATTTTTGATTTCATTTTGCTGAAATAAAACATGGGAAAAAATTTTCTTCAAATTGTATTGTTTGGTGATTCAATGACATGGTCACCAGGAGTAGCCATTGGCAAAAGATATGCAGATTTCATTCAAGAAAAACTTCAGAACATATGCGGTGATAATTACATTGTTGATGTTGCTGCATGTGGAGATGGTGGCAACACAGCAGAAGAAGCATATGCACGAATTGAACGGGATTGCATTTCTTATCAACCGCATATCGTGGTAATCAGTTTGGGCGCAAATGATTGTATCAGGGCACCTGATAGAGAAACGTTTAAATCATATTACAGAAAAATTGTGAATGAGGTTAAACACGATGCGACCAGACACATCATTCTTGAAACAATCCCTGCTCTTGATGAAGAATTGCACAGCCAGAGAAACAACCCGAAAGCCCTGTTTTATGGAGGACTTGAAAAATATGTTGAATTTTTCAGCCACTCATTCATCAGGGAAATGGCAAAAACTGGAGATTTTCTCTTGTATGACAGATTTACCCTGTATCATCAGATGCTTGCAGAAAATCCACAGTTGCGAGAAAAACTGATTTTAAAAGATGGCGTTCATCTTACAGAACAGGGAAATGAGTTTTTTGCTGAAAACCTTGTGCCAATCATTCAACCATTGATTCCCGATATTCATCAATTTCAAACAAACGCAGAACAATACCTTGAACAGGCACTTCTTAATCCGGTTTATATTGAATGTACCCAGTCATTGAAAAATGGCAATCTAAAGGAATATCTTACTGAACATCCGAATCTCAAACGATTGATGCTTGAAAAAACAAAATCCACCAGTCGCAGGGCAATTGCATATACAGAAGATGAAAAGGTAAAAAATGAAGCAACAATCGTTCAATACCTTACATCAGGATTTCTGGCTGCTGAAAAAATTTTCAATTCGCAGGATAGTGAAATAATAGGAAAAAGCAAACAATGGGCAATTTCCCATCTTGCAAAACTATCTAACAACAGAGTAGCAAAAACACTTGTTGAACTTATGAATGAAACATGCCTGTGAAGTAGCAATAAAAAAGCCCCGCTTTTTTTTGCGGGGCTTTTTATTTCCGCATAACACTACTGATTATTACCTGCTTCCTGTATAATTCTGGTTCGCATAATTCTTCAAGACATTGGAATAAGTTCTTGATGCAGGTGTGAATTTATAACCTGATCTGTAAGGAGTAACAGTACCACTCCACCCAGCAGTCACTGTTTTTGTATAATATCCTGTGGAATTGGTGATTGCTGTTCCGTAGCCACCAAAATTTAAAATCACGCTGGATATGGGCTGACCTGTACTTGTTTTCACATAACCAGAAATTGCGTAACCACCGAGAGCATTATAATTCTGGTTTGTCTGGTTGCTGCTGAGAGAAGCATAATACCTGTTTGCCGGAGTAAACATGGAAGAAGAATTCTTGGGAGCAACCGTACCTGTCCAACCTCCAGGAAGCAACAAACTGTAACTACCATCTGTTGCTGTCGTTGTAGAACCACTGACACTCGTTCCGTTCCAGACGCCAGTATACTCAACAGTCACACCAGGGAAAACCGTACCATTGGCGCGATAAACCTTACCTGAAATCGTGTACTGGGTAAGCGGGGCAAAAACTGCCCTTGCTGTCTTTGGCCCGTTCATGGTGATACTGGCAGGATTTTGACTGCCACTTGCATCGCCAGACCAGTTAGAAAACTTCCAGCCCTGGTTGGGAAATGCCTGTATCTGGACATTGCTGCCAGCATCAAACCAGCCGCTGGTCGGACTTACGCTACCGCCAGCAATTGGGTCAGCAACTGTTGTCAGATAATACTGGGTTGACCAGTTCACATCCGCAGTTTTGGGTTCATCCATCTTGACTGAGCCAGATGCCTGGTCTGCAACATACCTTGTCCCACCGTCCACCACAGGACTGGTCACTGACCAGTTTGCTGTTGTTCCTGCATCATACCAGTCCTCACCCTGCGGATTGCCGCGCACTGAATTCACTGTCAGATAATACTGGGTTGACCAGTTCACATCCACAGTTTTGGGTTCATCCATCTGAACTGAGCCAGATGCTTGGTCTGCGACATACCTTGTCCCACCGTCCACCACAGGACTGGTCACTGACCAGTTTGCTGTTGTTCCTGCATCATACCAGCCCTCACCCTGCGGATTGCCGCGCACTGAATTCACTGTCAGATAATACTGGGTCTTCCAGTTCCAGGTTAAAACATGGTCACCGTCCATTGTGACATCAACTGATGTCTGCCCGTTCACTGTGTTGCCATCCAGCGTGTAGCCGGTGCAGATGTATTTTGTTGTACCATCTACAACCTCAGGGTCTACTGAACAACTTACAACATCGTCATAATCATAAATATGGTCTCCAGCATCGGGTACAGGCGTGTCATAATCAGAATTTATCGTGAGTTTGCACTGCCTTACTCCAAGAAAATCCTGGTAGGTCTGGTCTGAACTCAATGGATTGTAATTGCGTGAATCTGGCGTAAATTCATAGTCTGCCAGAGATGGGGTTACTGTATAATTTCCAGAAGCAAGACCTGTGAACGAGTAAAATCCAGAAGCATCAGGATTTGTTGTTTGTGAAGACGCGCCTGAAAGAGTTAAAAGAACATCCTGCACATTTCCACCACCAATTAAAGACACTGTCCCTGAGATGGAATAGGTGGTCGGTGCTGGCGGTGTGCCAGAGTTGATGAGAACAGAAATGTTGTGACCATCGGTGTTGGCAGTGGCTAAATCAGGCATGTCATTTTTGTCAAAGTCAGCCGCAGTGATTCCCCTGGGATACTCGCTGCCCACAGGGAAACCAGTACCCACAAACGAAAAACTGCCACTTCCATTGTTCTCAAGAATAATTACTTTATTGTCATGGTCATTGGTGACTGCCAGATCAAGGTCTTCATCACCGTCAAAATCCGCTGCCACAATACCGCGAACATGTTCCAAACTACTATCAGTGTAGGTGGTCGGGGTGAAAGATGTCCCTGTGCCATTGTTCTTACACACAGTGACGCTCTTTCCATCATGGTCACCAGTAGCAAAATCAATATCTTCATCACCGTCAAAATCACCGGTCACCACACCGTTTGGTTTGTTTCCTACGGCTACATCAAGCTGGCTGCCGAAATCACCCGAACCGTTGTTCTTGAAAACAGAGGCAATCTTGTCTTTCCCGACATGAGTGACAACAACGTCCATATCCTCATCACCGTCAAAATCACCGACTGCGGCTGCCCAGGGATTGTCGTTATTCGTAGAGTACTTTACCTTAGTGTTGAACGTGCCATCACCCTTGCCGGTAAGAACAGAAAAACTCTTGTTTCCATAGTTGCAAACAATCAGGTCAAGGTAGTTATCAGAGTTCAGGTGGGCAAGTACCACTCCAACCGGCTGGTTCTCGGTGGCAAATTCATTCTTATAAGTAAAGGTTCCATCTCCATTGCCCAGATAAACCCGCACATTGTCAGCATCATACCTGGAAACCACAATGTCAAGTTTGCCATCGTTGTTCAGGTCACCACAGGCAATACCCTGTGGCTTCTTATCAACCTTGATCCTGGCAGATGGCGTGGAATTGAAGGTACCGTCGCCGTTATTCAGCAATACATAAAGATAATTGTCTTTATTGTCCACAAAGGCAATGTCAGGATATCCGTCATTGTTGAAATCACCAGAAGTGATGGCAAAAGGTTCTCCATAATTACCAGAAGCAGGATATTGCACGCTACTGGAAAATGAAATCGCCGCATTTCCTGTGGAGATAAAACCAGCACATATTGCAATCAGTGCAGCCAGAAAGAAACCAGACATCCGGAGCCCTGACAGTAAAACAACCATCCTGCTTGCCTTCCTACACACCTTTCTTCTACCTTTCATATCTGCCTCCTTTAACACAGAATAATGGCATGAGATTAATCTATCAGGATTTCAAAATAGAACACATGCCTGTCCCTGTGTCTGAGAAATTTTTTTGATACCTCTTTGCCGATCGATCTGGTTCTGACAAACTTCTTGCTTGCGTATTGTCTCCGGCGGGTAACACTCAGGAAGGCTCTTAAGGATGGCTTTATACTTCCATAATTGTCTTCGGAAGTGCAACCATTGTTAACTTCTACTCAACTGCTTTCATTATCAGAATACCATATTATTTTATCCTGTCAAGTGTCGTGAAAAGAACAGGTTTCCCATTAACAGAAAAATTGAAAACTTAACATCTATTGACAGAATAAAAATCACTCGGTACAATAGGACTATGAAAAAGATAAAGGTTTTTTACAGGGGGCTCTCCCAGAAAAACAGAATTATCTTCTGGGTCTGCTTTGCAGTAATTTTGCTTTCCCTTTTCGCCATAGGCAGAACGATTTATAGAGCAACCACCAGCAAGAATCCCACAATAGAAAATTATATGAAACAGATTCGCAGTAAGGACCCTGCTCAAAGAGAAACTGGTGTATATACTGTGGGACTTTATAGGGTTAAGGAAATGGCTGATACACTGGAAAATATGATACACCAGGACCCGGAAATCAAGGTAAAAAAGGTTGCTGCCTGGTCACTGGGAAGGATTGATATCAATAGATTGGTAAAATTGCTTGATTCACAGGACACAGACATTAAGGATATTGCAATGGAAGCACTAATCAAATTAGACAAAAATAACGTCTCATATATGATGGAACGATTTGCAAAAGAAGATGTTGAAACAAAGAAAAAAATTCTGGGTGTTATTGATACCCTGAAAAAACCGGATTTTAATGGATCCCTGATAGAAGTTGCTGAAAACAAAGATGAAAATGCAGAAATCAGACTTCAGGCGCTCAGTATTCTTAAAGATACAGGAACAATGGAACTTGAAGGGAGATTGAATAATATCTATTACAATGACCCGGCAACTGAAATGAAAGAGGCAGCCAAACATACCCTTGAATTCATTAAAAACAGGGAGAAAAACAAATGAAACGAGGTTTCACTCTTGTTGAACTTCTTGTGGTGATTGCGATTATCAGTATGCTTGCCGGTCAGATTATGCCATCGCTGTCAACTGCCAGAGAAAAAGGAAGACAGGCGAATTGTATCAATAACTTGCATCAGATCGGGATTGCCATGGAAATTTATTATCAGGACTATGATGATTATCCCACATGGCTTTCAATCATGGTTCCATCCTATCTCGCAACAGACAAAATTTTTATATGCCTGACAGACAGATACAGGGGTGTCACAGGTCATGGCAATCCTCAATATCCTGGAAGCAATGACATTCCACCAGCCCAGATACCTGGCTACAGTCCACCCTATGAACCTGAATTTGCATATAGAAATCCAAATGTGACGGCATGCAGTTACATTTATGAATTCAGCCCATGTGCCTGTGAGTGGTTTATGCAGGGATACGCAAGTGGAACATATACTGATACTGACTTGAATCAGGCAGATACCAATAGGGATGGAAAGGTGTCATGGAAAGAAGCAAAACTCTGGCAGGCAAGTACTCAGGGACTTTCTGACAATTTGCCAATTGTGCGATGTTTCTGGCATAATTACAATTATGGACAGAAGGTTCTGAACCTTGCCTATAAGGACTATCACGTATTTACAAGCAGGATGTACTGGGAAAATTCTGCCGACTGATTTACAGGAATTTTTCTAACACACTTCTGGCAAGTATGATATCAAGGGTAAAAAGATTATCCCACCACAGATTGAAAGAATCTTTATCGCCCACCCACTTCAAATAATACTCCTTCATCGGTTTTTTCAGTACTCTCATTTCTTTGAGCGCAGAAAAAAATCTGTTTTTCATATCTTTTTTCAAAGGGGATGGCATTTCTTTTCTTGTTGAGTACCACCACCTGGCCTCTTCTATGATTGACCGTATTTTGTTTCGCAGACACTCTGCCTTTAGGGAAAGATTCAAGCCATCACCAAAACAACCTGTGACATTCCCTTTTTCCACAATATTATAAACAATGTCAAAATTCGGAACCTTTGGCGGAGAAATCATCCTCAATATGTCGTCGAGTGTCCAGTGTTCATCGAATGTTGAAGGCATGTCAAGTTCAAACGCAATTTCTTCTGCACTTTTTCTGAAATCATCAGGCGTTACCTTACCTGTCCACGAAGCCCTTGCAAACTGGACAATGTTATAAAAGGTAAGGGCCCACATCGCATTGATTGGAGCAAATGAATGACCCCTTGCCCATAGTGTCCCAATAATTCCCTCTCCCTGATTTTTGATAAGAAAATCACACATATGGGCAGGATTTAATAGACCCCTGACATAGTTTGCACGAATCGGCATATCAGCGCTCATATAAATACCGCATGCCCCCCACAACGGTACACCGGTTGTCGTCATCAGTTTCAGCTGGGCAAAACTTGCTGGATAATTTGTGCTTTCATCTATTCCAATTCTTCTTATTTCCTCTGGCTCAAGGTCTTCAAAAAACTGTCCCTTTTTAACAAATGCTGCTGGTTGTTCTGGTTCTGGTATGTATTCATTGTAAAATTGTTTTCTCGTGGGCCTGTACCCCTTGTAAATCACAAATTTTGACCTGTTTCCTGCAGAGGTATAGTCCCATGGAATTAAAATGACCCGTCTATCTATTTTTTGAACAAGATCAAGCCGTCCATTACCAATAAACATATCTGCCCATGCCATCGGTATTTTGTTGTGCTTGAAAACCTGTTCCCAGACAGATTGCACATGCTCAAGATAGAGTTCAATCTTTCCACCGGATTCCTTCATTCTTTCAGAACACCTTTTACACATACCCAATTGTCTTGTTTCGTCCTGTCCAACATGAATATACTGTGATTCTGCATGGAGCGTACAAACATAGTCAATGAGTTTCTCAAGATAATCTTTCACGATTTTTTTTGACGGACACAACTGTGATGGATATTCAGGGTTTTCAAATAGGTTTTTTGTTCCCTGTAATCTTGAAAGATATTCAACATGTCCAAATGTCTGAATCAGGGGTATCCACTGAATACCAAGGGATTGTGCGTGCTTTAACAATCTTGTTATCTCGTTTTCTGTGTATCTTTCTTTTTCTGGAAACTGTTTTGGTAAAGGCAAATATGGTATCCTGTGTTCGTATTCAACTACAACCCCATTAATTCCCCATCTTGCAAGTTGCTCAAGAAGCCCGCAGAAAATATCAAATGGTATTTTTGATCCTTTCAGGTCAATGTGAAAAAATCTATTTTTTATTGCGGGCTCTGGAAATTCAATCCTCCAGGAAGGAAGATTCTTTTTTCCCTTGAAAATCATTTCGTTTTCCTTTGTTAGAATTAGAATGGAAACCAGGCAAGTATTTCATCAACAACAATTTCGTGCCCTTTTCTTGAAGGATGATTAATCCAGCTCATCAATGTTTCAAGAGAAACTCCATTTGACACTGCCTTTTCAAAAGCAGTGTAACTATCAGCAAAGGCAACTTCTTCTTCGGATGCAATGGTTCTGATAATTTCTGCCTGCTTTTTAAGAAGTTTTCCATAATCCTGCTGTGGGTCAACAACAGAAAAATCCCACGTCGGAGTTAAAAGCATTACTGCAACATTGTTCTCCTTTGCCTGCCTTACCATAGATGTCCATGCGTTTTGAACAGAACTGGCATCAGCCGTCCTGTCATTGAGTCCATAATCTATCAGTACGAGGTCTGGCTTGTGACACAACACATCCTGTGAAAACCTTTTTGCGCCTGAAATTGAATTTTCTCCACCAATGGCAGTCACAATCACATTGATAACAGCCAGAGGAAATCTTTCCTTCAGTTTCCTGTGGAGAATATGAGGATAGGCATTGAATGTGTCAACAAACGGTGTGGCAAAATATCCAGCAGGCACACTGTGACCGTGACAGACAATGTTCACAGTCCTGTTCTCAGGCCACTGTTTCTTTAACAGATTCACCAGATTTGCAAGATACATCTTTTTTTCTGCCAATGCCATTTTTATATGTTTTTTGCTTCGTCTATCATCGCAAACAGATTGTGAGCAAGAACATCTGCCTGAATGGTAATACCTGGTTCAAGAATATAACCACCGCCTTTTCCCATTGTTTCTTTCAGTCGCTTTACCTCGTTTCGCACCTGCTCAGGCGTACCTCTCACGAGTAAATCCTGCGTACTTATACCGCCGCAAAAACACAGATCAGTTCCAAATTCCTTTTTCAGATAATAAATATCCATTGCTTCTGGCTGTACTGGATGAAGAATGTCAAGCCCGAGTTCAATCAAATCAGGAATAATCGGAATAATGTATCCACAGGAATGTTGAAAAATTTTTTTACCATTTTTTGCAGCAAATCCATATATTTTTGCAAGAAATGGCCTGATAAATTTCCCCCACATTTCAGGAGAAATAATCATCCCTTTTTGCGTTCCATAGTCATCACTGAGTGCAATGGCTTCGAACTCAAATCTTTCAAAAAGGATTTCCATTGTCCCGAGAATGTAGTCAGTAATACCCGATAACAACTCCATAACAAAACCTGGATGTAACACAATATCCATAAGCAAGTTTTCCATCCCCCTCATAAATGTTGCTCTTTCCCATAAATCCCCAACCCATATGATTCTGTAATGATCTTCTTGTTTTTTGCACCAGTTTTCAATATCTTCAAATCTGTACGGCAAACCAGGGTCTGGAAACCTGTATCCAGAAAGGTCTGGATTTTTTAATACAGGTCCTGTTGGCGCGCCCCTGTCAATTGCACTTGTTGACCATCTCACGCCATATTCATCAACTGCAGTGTCGCCGAACTTTGCAGGGTCTGCATAAAGGGGTTTAATGGATTTTGGAGAAATCATTCTGATGGGAAGATTGATTGCATCAGCAATCGGTGAACCATAATGTTGTTCAGCAATTTTCAAAGAAACAGGTGAAAACATAAAATTGTATGGTACCGGCATTTCCCTGTGATTGATTATTAATTCTATCCATTTTCTGTCATTTTTTGGTCTCATATGCCAATTAAATTATCACAAAAATTTCTTTTTTCAAATCTTGTAAATCCAGCCAATTGTGATAATATAACATTGCCATGCTGGAAAATAAACTTGCAAAACTTATTCGCGAGAAAAAACCATCGCTTGGTGGATGGATTAATCTGACTGACCCTGGGATTGCCATCATCATGGCACGCGCAGGATATGACTGGCTTTTGATAGACAATGAACACCATCCTTTCACTGAAACACAGATACAGGCAATGATTTACGCTTTAAGAACCACTGGTGTTACTTCCATTATCAGGGTCAGGGGAAACGATCCATCCCATATCAAATGGGTGCTTGATACTGGTGCAGGCGGAATTATGGTACCAATGTTGGAAAACGCCCAGGATGTAAAAAAGGCAATCTCTTATTCAAAATATTTCCCGCTTGGGAACCGGGGATACAGTCCCTTGCGGGCAACTGACTTCTGGGCATTCAAGCAAGAGTATGAAGAAAAAGCAAACAGGGAAGTACTTTTAATCTGTCAGATAGAGCAGCCCTCTGCCGTCAATGAAATAGAAGAAATTGTGAAACTACCGGTTGACGGCGTCTGGATTGGTTATGCAGACCTTTCGTATTCAATGGGCTATCATGGGAATTTCAAACACCCTGAAGTCCAGAAGGCAATTGATAAGGTTATTGATGCAGCCAATAAATACAACAAACCCTGGGGCATGCCAGCTGCAACCCCAGAAGATTTTGCCCTGAGAGTAAAACAGGGAGCATTACTCATGATAGCTGGCTCTGATGTCTATTTCCTTAATTCAGGTGCAACCGAAAGAGTCAGACAATGTCGCAAGGCGATTGAATGAAAATTATCCTTTTACGATCCCCTGATTGATTCTCTTTGCAATTTTTATGGCATCCTTTACAGCCAATCCTGCGCCACCCACCATCAGAATGATTCCAATTATTGTGAATGCCACATATTTTTTTGGTATATATTTTGTGATTGACTCTTCTTGCTTTTCCTGTTTTCCTTCTGTCTGAGCTTTTTCCTCTTTTTCAACTTCTTCAACAACAATTCCTTCTTCTGTAAGTGGTACGGGTTTTTCTGACGAAATGCCAGTACCCTCAGAAACCGTGCTCATCTGGTGCCCACCTGCAAAAGCCCTTACCTCTTTGATTGTTGCCACAAGCCCCCATACAAAAAGAACCAGCCCGACAACAACAGTGATAAAAAACAATGCACCTTTTCCAAACTGGCCATTGTAGACCTGACCGAGACCAGGACACAGAGTTGAAAGCACTGCTGCAACACCTGAAGATTTCTGCTCATACTTTCTTCTCACAGATACCCTTATTTCTTCCTCTTCAATAACCCTTGCTCTTTCATCTTCATTCAATATACCCATAAACCCTCCTTTTTCAGGTTTTGAAAAGGCAAGTTTGCAGGGGATGCGAATTTATCCGTAGTTTTGTCTGTGCCGCAGCACCCAAGTGAATAAAAATATCCCTCTCCACTTGTTTTAGGTTTTTTCTCCACTTTCTCTCCAGGAAAGAAAATGGATGTCTTTATGAACGATTTGCGAAGGCACAGCAACAAAACAAGGATAAAAGCTCCTGCGCTGCGCAATATCCCTGCCCCTGCATGTCCGAAGCCTTCAAAGTATGAGAATGTATACGGAGAAGGCAAGTTTGCAGGGGATGCGGATTTATCCGTAGTTTTGTCTGTGCCGTAGCACCCAAGTGAATAAAAATATCCCTCTCCACTTGTTTTAGGTTTTTTCTCCAC
>DAONMJ010000038.1:0-15090 GCA_035392545.1 bacterium | reverse complement strand
ATGTTTTCTAAATCCTGAGGGGTAAACGGTTCATTTCTGAAAAAATCATAATAAAAACCATTTTCAATCGCAGGGCCTATACAAAGTTTTGTATCCGGATGCAGCCTTTTTACAGCCTGGGCAAGAATATGTGATGCTGTATGCCTTAATGCTTCAAGATTATTGTCAGGATTTTCACTCATATGGATAATCGTTCCCACAAAAAATTAGTTATACTGATTTTTCTGTTCGCGATTTATTACTCCCAACCCCTGTAAGTTAAAAATTTAAGCGGGGCCGACGGGGTTCGGCGCCCTTCGTTCCCACTACACTCAGGATCGGCCACTCGCTGGAATCGCTGCGCTCGCTCGCAATTCCTTACTTCGCTTAATTCTCACCCCTGTAAGTCAAAAATTTAAGCGGGGCCGACGGGGTTCGAACCCGCGACCTCCGGATCGACAGTCCGGCATTCTAATCCGCTGAACTACGGCCCCTCTTATCGTTATATTATAATCTTTTCAATATGAAAATGTCAAAAATAACTATTAATAACTATTTCCCCTGATTGCGTTTTGTATTATAATAAGCGTCAAGGAAATCAAATGACATCAGAAGACAAACTTCTGTCAATTCTTAATAAAAAGGCGCCTGGTTCTCTTTCCTGGACAGCCCTTGTTGACGACAACACTTTAAATCTTTTGCCAGACCACCTTCGCGCTAATTACGGGATTGATTTTTATAAACACATTGGATGCGACATCATTCTTCTCAATGGATGGAACACACCCTTCACATTCAAATCGCCACAACTGAAATGGTCTGACGTCAGACAGGAAAATTATCAGGAGAACCAGAAAACAGTAAAAAAATGGTTCAGCCGCTATGGAAATCTAACAGGCATTTACGGCAAAGGAGGACATCCTGTTAAGTATCCTGTTGATTCAATTGAAGCAGTAAAAATCTATACGAAAATGTGGGAACAGGCATGCTTCATTCCACATGACGATTCTCAAACATACAAAATATTGAAAAAACTGGTTGGTAACTCAGGAGTAATAACAAGGTTCTGGGGACCTTCAACAATCCCGAGATTGCTTGAAATGGATATGGGTACAACCAACTTTTATTATCTTCTTCATGACTATCCAGATGAAATGAAAAACCTGATCAATATGATACACAACGTTGAAAAACAGGCATTCAAAATCCTTGCTCAACACCCCTGTCAGTGCATAATACTTGTTGAAAACACAAGCACCTATTATATCAGCCCGAAAATCTACGAAGAATTTAACATGCTTCACCAGTATGAGTTTGTAAAAGAAGTGAAAAAGACCGGGAAAACGGCAATCCTGCATATGTGCGGGCATGTAAGAAATCTTCTTCCCCTCATTAAAAAAACTGAATGTGATGGTATTCATGCTCTCACGCCCCCGCCAACAGGAGACACTCCATGGGAACTTGCCCTCGATGTCCTCGGCGAAGACACAATTATTATCAGTGCCCTTGACCCTTCTGTTTTTATCCTGAGCAATATTGAAGAAATTTCTGTCGCCCTTGATAAAATTGTTACTCCGCGGCTGAGAAAGGCAAACTTTGTTCTTGGTGTTTTCGCAGATGGTATCAGCGTAGAACCTGAAAGATTTTACGCAGTTGCAAAATGGGTTGAAAAAAACAGTTAGAAAGACATGTTTTCAAGTCTTCTTATTCTTTCTTCCATAGGCGGATGCGTCGAGAACAAATTAAAAAAAGATTTCGCAGAAAACGGATTCACAACAAAAAGATGGCTTATGGATGGATTGACACTGTTCATAGGCGCACCAGACACCCCTCTTGCAAGTTTTCTCAATGCGTTCGCAAGTGCAAAAGGATTGTGAATAAGTTTTGCTCCTGTTTCATCGGCAAGATATTCTCTACTTCTTGAAATTGCAAGATTAATCAAACTTGCCACGATGGGAACAAGAATCGCAAAAGCAATCATGGCAAAAACAGAAAAGATATTTCCACCTCTATCTGAATCTCTGCCACCTCCACCAAAAATCGCAGCAAACTGAATCATTCTTGCAATCATCATGATGGCACTTGCAATTGTTGCTGCAATTGTTGCAACAAGTATATCCCTGTTTTTAATATGCGACATCTCATGCGCAATGACCCCTTTCAATTCATTTTCATCAAGCAGTTCAAGTATTCCCTGGGTAAAAGCAACCGAAGAATGAGCCGGGTCTCTTCCAGTGGCAAAAGCATTGGGGCTTGCAGAAGGTATTATGTAAATCGTCGGTTTTGGTATGCCTGCAGATACTGCAACTTCCTCAACAATTCTATGAAGACGCGGCATCTGGTTTTCAGGTACCATAACAGCCCTCGTCATCGCAAGGACAATTTTATCGCCAAGAAAGTAAGAAACGAAATTCATGACAAGAGCCATAAAAAATGCAAAAACCATCCACTCATTCCCAAACAAACTTCCTATATAAACAAACAGTACACTCAGGATACCCAGTAGAAAATAACTTTTCATTTTTGCCGCCATATTGAACCTCCGTTTTTTATTAGATGTTCAAAAGCATAAAGAAGTTGCGGTATAATAAAGTATAGCATAACACGATAAATTACTATGGATAAGGATACCATCTGCGCACTTTCAACGCCATACGGAATAAGCGGAATTGGCATTATCAGACTCAGCGGGCCTGAAACATTTCAAATTGTGAAAAAAATTTTCAAACCTGCCAGAAGAAGAAAACTTCCGTCTGTATGGGAGACACACACTGTTAGATACGGACATATTGTTGATGGCGAAAAAATTGTGGATGAAGTGCTGGTAACAATCATGAAATCTCCTTCAAGTTATACAAGAGAGGACATGGCAGAAATTGGATGCCATGGAGGCATTGCCGCTATTAAGTCTGTTATTGCATTGTGCCTTCGAAATGGGGCACGGTTTGCAGAACCCGGGGAATTTACAAAAAGAGCGTTTCTCAATGGAAGAATAGATCTCGCTCAGGCAGAAAGCATTCTTGAAGTCATTAATGCAAAAACAGAAAAATCTCTTGAAATAGCAGTCAATCAACTCACTGGTTCTCTTTCTGTAAGAATCTCTGAATTCCGAAAAAAGTTGCTCAATATTCTTACTATGTTGGATTATGACATTGATTTTTCTGAAGATTACGGAGAAATAAAAAAAGACAATTTATACAACCAGTTAAACAGTATTGTTGTGGAGATGCAACAGGTTTTACAAACAGGACAGGCAGGAAGAATTTTTACCCAGGGATTGAAAATTGCAATTACAGGAAAACCAAACGTTGGTAAGTCCAGTTTACTCAACCTTCTTGTTGAAGAAGATAAAGCAATCGTATCTGAAATACCAGGTACCACAAGAGATTCAATAGAAGCAATCATAAACATTCAGGGAGTTCCATTCACGATTGTTGATACAGCAGGAATTAGACATCACGGTTCAGGCATTGAAAAAATTGGTGTGGAACGCGCAAAGAAATGGATGAAAAAGGCTGACATGATACTGGTTGTGTTTGATTCAGCAAGACCACTTGATAATCTTGACTTACAAATTCTAAAAGAGGCAAAAAATAAACCACATATCATTGTTCTTAATAAATGCGATCTTCAGAGCCGGCTTGATAAAAAAATTCTACATGAAAATGTTATTGATTCACCTGTTGTAAAAATATCCTGCCTCACCGGACAGGGACTGAATCAGCTTCATTCAGCAATTATGGAAAATTTTTATTCAGGTTTCTGTCAGATGGAAGACATTCAGTTTGCGCTTAATCTCAGACAACAAAACTCGCTTGAAAAAGCCATAAAAACACTTGAAGAATTAAGAAATGTCAGTAATAAAAGTACTGACATTGTTGCAGAAATGGTAAGATATAGTATCCTTTGTCTTGACGAAATAAGTGGAAACAATATTTCTGACCAGGTTATTGATGAAATTTTCAGCAGATTCTGTATTGGTAAATAACAGGAGGAACACATATGAAAAGAATGGTTATTTCTCTGGGATTAATTGCAGTGATGTTTTTCTCTGGATGTGCAACTTATTACAATCCTGTTACCGGAAAACAGGAAACCACAGCTTACACTGAACAAGATGAAATAGATATGGGGATTGCTCTTGATAAAAAAATTTGTTCTGAATTCAAAATTGTTGAAAACCCTGAAAAGGCATTCCCGGGATTCACCAGTATTTGTTCTCGTGTTGCCAGAAACAATGACAGAAATCATCTTAACTATACATTCAGGGTAATAGAAAATAAGGAAGTCAATGCGTTTTCCATCCCTGGAGGGTTTGTTTATGTTTATACCGGGTTGTTGCAGCAGGTAAATTCGCCTGATGAACTTGCCTGTATCGTAGGGCATGAAATCGGTCACATCTGTAACAGAGACGGTGTCCACCGGCTTGAAAAACAAATTCTTTACTCAATTCCTGCAAGCATATTGTTTGGTTCAGGCAGACAGAAAGCCATACAACAGGCGGCAGATGCTGTATTCACCCTTTCAATGCTGAAATACAGTCGTTCCCAGGAAATAGAAGCAGATACTCTTGGAATGACATATGCCTATCGTGCGGGATTCAACCCTGAAGGAATGATTTCCTTTTTCAAAAAAATGGAAGAACTTGAAAAGAATCAGCCATCAATTCCACTGACTTTTTTACGAGATCATCCAGAAACAAAAGAAAGAATAAAAAATGCACAATCAGTTATCAATAATTTGAAACAGAATAAATAAGCAGCTAAACATGTTCGTCCTGCTGGTCGATCAGTTGAACAAGAACATCTGCACATGACTCCTTATCAAGAGCAATCTCTGTCTGGTCAATTCTGATGATAAAACCTGGAAAGGTTTCCTGGACATAAATCATACAACCTGGAACAATTCCATAACCCGATAGTCTCGGAAACTTCTTTCCGCGCAAACAAACAACTTTCACTCTGGTGCCCCTGGGAACATCGCATAACCTTAGGACCCCCATCTGATGAAAAAAACCCCGGCCAGCCCTTCTCTTCAATCTCCTGCCGCAACACAAACCCCTTGGAATAGGCTTGCCATCAGGACACTGCTGGGGATGCCCAAGAAAATCGCATAATGCTTCATCAATATTACCCTTTGCGTCATGTTCAATAATACCAGCCATTTCATTAAATTCTTCCATACCCAGAAAATCATGCAAAAAAACCTCCCATAACCTGTGTCTCCTCACCAGACACTTTGCAATTTCTTCACCCTGTTTTGTAAGAACCGCACCACGCTCTGAAACTTCAACGAGACCCATTTTCCTGAGATGTTCCATCTTCTCTTTGTCAAATCCCGTAACAAAAGATTCTTTCAATTCTCGCTTTTTCCAGATTTCTTCCAGAATATCTTCAAGTTCTCTATCCATACATTCTCCTTAAAATAACCCGGAAGCGCTTAACACAGCGCTAAGAAGGAAACCAACGACAAAGGCGATAACCATCGCAAAAATGGAAATAAGAATTGCCGCAAACAATCCCCGTTCCTTTATCATTACAAAAAACTGCGCAATACAGGGCACAAAAAGTGTTAATGTTACTGCACTTACCACAGCCTGCTGCGGATTTAAAATCCCTTTGCTAAAAAGGTCAAACATGCCGGCAGCGCCGTAGTCCCTTCTTAAAAAACCCATTACGAATACCTTGCTGGTTTCCAAAGGAAGACCCATTGCTATTACAGGATACGAAATCCATGAAACGAAATATGAAAGAACCCCTGCTCTGTCAAGAAGAAACAGAATCATTGTTCCAAGCACAAAAAACGGTAACGCTTCTTTTAAGTACCATAGAATTCTTCTTCCTGTTTTTAGAACAATGTTTCTTATCCCTGGGACCCGTAATGGAGGTATTTCCATGGAAAAGATTGCATTTCCTGGAACAAGAAGATTCAATGCGCTACCAACAATAATCATCACAATCACAATTGTAACCATCCATGCCAAAAGAGCAAAAGGCGAAATAGATCCCAGCACGCCAAGAACAACTCCCAGTTGCGCTGAACAGGGTATTGCCACAGCAAGTAAAACTGTTGTTATGATTTTTTCTTTTCGCGTATCAAGGATTCTTGTTGTCAGTGTAGCCATTGTTCCACAACCAAAACCCAGCACAAGAGGTAATACTGCTTTACCAGTAAGCCCTATGGATTTGAAAATCCTGTCCATAAGAAAAGCCAGGCGTGGCAGATAGCCACAATCCTCAAGAAAACCGAAAAACAGGAAGAACGTTCCAGTAATGGGCAAAACTATTCCTATGCCATATGTGAGCGCCATCGTGATAATTCCAAATTCTCCGACGAAAAAATCTTTTACCAGTTGGGGTGTTCTTTCAAATATGAATTGAAAAAATGGATTAATAATTCTGCCAAACAGTTTTCCCTCAATCAAATCAACAAGTACCACTGCGCCAAATTTTCCCACAATAAGATACATAAAAAATAAAACCAGTAATGCAATCAACACTCCAGATATCGGGTGTATCGTAACCCGACTCATGAACTGCTGAAACTTCCCGCCTCTGGGCTTGCTCTTTGTTGCAACCATGTCAATAATTTTTTCAGATTCTTTAATCTGCGAAGTAACAATAAGATAATTGAGCGGCTGTGACATTGAAGATTGAAAACGTTCCCAGATACTTTCTATAAGTTTTTCGTTCACATGTGGAAATTTCTTACAGATATCGTGAATACTATCAGTGGCGCCGGCAAGCAAACTTGCAATGCCCCTGCTATGAAAGGAAGTGTCAGGTAAATTTTTTTTAATGTTTGCTATCATGTTCTCCACATCATCATGATACACAATTTTGTATTTACCTTTCCCTGCTCTGGTTATTGATTCTTTCAACTGATGTAATCCTACATATTCAGTTGCTATCATCGGAACAACAGGCACTCCAAGAATTTCGGAAAGTTTTTTCCAGTCAATAAAAATTCCCCTGTCATTTGCTTCGTCCATCATATTGAGAACAACAACATGTCTCACTCCAAGTTCACACAATGTAAAACTCAAAACCAGGCCCCTTTTGAGGTTTTTTGCGTCAATGACAAGAACAACAATTGCATCAGGATTTTCAAGCAATATTTCCCTGGTTACCTGCTGATCCTCTGTTTTACCAAGGAAGTCGATAATTCCTGGCGTATCAATGACCACATAGTTTTCATTTCCAATTTTCGCTTTGCCCTGGCTGATTTCAACCGTTGTGCCCGGATAGTTTGAAACTATAGCATAACTACCGGTAAGAAGGTTAAAAATCACACTTTTGCCTACATTGGCATTACCAACAAGAATAATTTTTTTTTCATCCTGCGGTTGCTTCACTTTATCTTTTTCTCCTGACATCTTTTCCCCTGGCACATCTCTGGCATATACCTTCAATGATGAGTTTTTGTTCTGTCATCACTACGCCAAGTTTTTTTGTAATTTCCCTGATTGATTTCTCTATTTCATCAGAAAAAAATTCCATTATTTTTTCGCACTTCTTGCACTTAAAATGATAGTGAAGTTTCTGACCAACAAACTCAAAACACCGTTCTTTTTCACTTGAAATCTGAACAATTTTCCCTGTATTGAGAAATTTATTTATTACACGATACACAGTTGCACGTGATACATTCATACCTGAATTTTCTGTCAGGTCAAGCAGGTCCTTCACTTTGAAATGCCCCGCATTCTTTGCAAGATTTTCTATATCAATAATCCACTTAGCAGTTCTCATTAATCATCCTTTTTGAGATTCAATCTCACTTAGTTTAGCAGACAGAATAAACAAAGTCAATCCACTTGCCAGCAAAAAGGAAACTGTGTAAAATTAGCATACCAGGAAATAAACCTCTGGCATTAAAAATCGTCTTATGATAAAATAAAATACCAAAAAATTTCCAAAAATGAAACACAAAACGGTATTTATAATCCTGGTGGTTGCTTTACTTATTAGCGGTTGCTCTGAAAACAGAGATATCGTTATCAAGAAAACAGAAAACATCCCGGCAGAAAATATTTCTGAAGAAACCATTCCCATGGTTGTGATGGTTCCGTCTGAGAAATATGAGCCGGCAGGTGAAACCAAAGTATCTGTTGAAAAATCCGTTGTAAAACCTGGTGTCAAACCACAGGAAGTTGAAAAAACGTCTTCTGATACTGTTTTGAGCGAATGTGTATCAAATCAGACAGAAACTGTTGAAGCAAAAACCATGGAACAGAAAAATGCAGGAACTAAAAAACCTTTAGAGAAGAACAAAACTCCGGAAATTACGATATCAAAAAGTCCACTACTGATAATTCCAGGAGAGTGTCTTGTCTTCAGAATAAAGTGGAATTTTGCAAATGTTGGAAAATTGATTCTGGCGTGCAAAAAAGAAAAAATAGATAACCGGGATGTTTATCATTTCGTAGGTCTTACAGTACCCGAAGGAATATGGACAAAACTTGGCAATGGATACAACAGATTTGATTCATACATAGACAGCAAAACCAATCTTCCTTTTTATTATTACCAGTATTCAGCATCATCTTCAACAAGTCAGGTCACAAAAAGTATTATTGACCATCGAACAAACACACTTTCATACGAGGTAAAAAAATACAAAAATAACAAGCAGTATGGCGCCAAATCAGGTAAGATAACCTTTTCTGGCATACTGATTGATGGGCTATCAGCACTTTACGCAATCAGGGGTATTGCTGGAGACCAGATGATATCTTCAAAAATGCCGGTCGGCATCACGAAAATTACTGATATCTACTTATTTTTCGTGGGAAAAAATACTGATAATTTTGTCGTTGGTAAACGGGAGTACTGGTTAATTCAATCAGAAGCATCAGAAGACGAAGCAATTTTCAGAAAGGGAAAACTTTTTGTTTCAATTTCTGCTGACAAAGAAAAACTTCCATTGCTTATGAAAGGAAAGGTTCCACTGGGGACAGGAACAGTGGAACTCATCTCACGGAAAACGCTTGATACAAATTTCTCAACAGACAGCAAAAGTCTAACTGAAATCCTGAACTCCACTCTTTAGACCATGTATCTATTCTCTATTGAATGCTCAACACAGCGCGTTGGTATCGCTGTGGTACAGGGCAAAAATCTCCTTGTAAAGAAAACCTGGCTCAGCAGGGATACAAGCACTGAGATTCTCCCTGAAATTGACAGAATGCTCAAGAAAGTCGGATTACAACCCGAGCAATTTGATTATTTCGTTGTTTCAACTGGACCTGGTTCCTGGACAGGTGTACGACTTGGTCTTGCGCTTGCATATGGACTTGCAATAGCCGATGAAGAAAAAGTCTTTGGATTGAGTGGTCTTGAAGCAATGGCATATCAATTGAAGAACGAAAATAATGTTGGTGTTTTTCTGCCTTCGGTGAAAAATTCTGTTCATTTCGGATTCTTCAAAAATCCTTGTTCTCTCGAAAAAAAATATGGAAAATTATCATCATGCGCAATTAAGCAATTACCTGAAAAACTTAAAAATGCGCAAATTATCGCCGGGCCTGACAGAAAAATTTGTTCTTTGTTTAACCCGAGGAAGCCATTTGTGGAAATATTTCCGGATCCTGTTCTGAATGCGATGTTAGCATTTGACAGAATTCAAAATTCTGTGAAACCAGAAAATCAGCCATACTATGAAAAATAAAATTCTTTATATTTTACCGAGCAAAGACATAGGTGGAACTGAAAAAATGGTGGTGATGATGGCAGCCAACATATTAGATTATGGTTTTCAGCCAGTCGTATTGACATTACAGGAAAAAGGTTCGTTTCATACATTGCTTGATGCTCATCACATAAAACATTACTCTCTCAATATAAAAAAAAGACCGCTTTGTGCACTTTTTAAAATCTTTTTCGTGATTTTTAAAGAAAAACCCTGTCTGGTACATAGCTTCCTTTTTGCCGGAAATGTTTTTGCAGGCATGTTAAGAATTTTTCTCTGGAAACCTCTTGTTTGTTCTCAAAGAAGTACTGATTTCTGGAAAAAGAACATACACTGGAAACTTGAAAAATTTGCAACCTCATTTTGTTCATTGTTTATTTCCAATTCAAACGCAGGCAAAAAAATACTCATTGAAAAGGCAGATATTCCAGAAAAAAAGATCATTGTAATTCCAAACGGTATTGACTTAACCGGGGTAAAAGATAAAATGAAAAGCACAACTATTAACCCGCATATCGGGATTATTGTGGGGTCCATTGGTAGTTTAAGAAAAGCCAAAGGATATGACGTCCTTGTCGATGCTGCAGTCATTGTGTGCAAGAAAAGAAAAGATGTTACATTTGTGATTCTTGGGAAAGGACCGCTTGAGCAGGTACTCAAGGAAAAAATTCAACATCTCGGGCTTGCGCGAAATTTCGAATTTCATGGTTTTGTGGAAAATGTGTATACGTACTTGCCCACATTTGACATTGTTGTCATCCCCTCTTTGTGGGAGGGCTTTCCGGTTGTTGCACTGGAAGCCATGGCGTGCGGAAAACCAATTGTCGCAACAAGGGTTGGGGATTTACCAGAAATTTTACAACACAGGATTTCTGGTTTACTGGTTGAAACGGGCAATTCTGAAGAAATGGCAAATTCCATACTAATGCTTGCTGGAGACGAAAACATGCGAATCTGGATGGGGAATAATGCAATGAAACAGGTGGAAAAGTTTTCAGCGACAGGTATGCTAACGCAATACAGCAATGTTTATTATCAGTTGCTTTCAAAACATGAAACAAAAACAGCAGCAAACACATCTTAAAATAATATGAGACAGAACAAAAACAGAGAAAAAACCCGGCCATCTTCAAAGATGCAGAAAAGAAAAAAGGAAATTCTTTCCTGGGTATGGGCAATTATTTTTGTGCTTGTTCTCAGACAGTTTTTTGTTCAGGCATTTGTGATTCCAAGTGAATCAATGAAACCCACTTTAAAAATTCATGACAGACTTCTTGCTAACAAATTCATTTATAAAATCAGGGAGCCCCATCGCTGGGAGGTAATCATTTTTAAGTATCCTGAAGATCCTTCAAAATATTTTGTCAAAAGACTTGTTGGTCTTCCAGGGGAATCTCTCTTGATAAAAAACGGTAACGTATGTATCAACGGTATAAGCATGAAACAACCGGATTATGTGTCAACTTCCCTTTATTATTACAGTGATATAGATGCTTCATTCGGGGTGCGTGAAGAAATCAAAATTCCTGCGTCTGCTTATTACGTATTAGGGGATAACAGTATCAATAGCCGTGATAGCAGATACTGGGGTTTTGTTCCTTCAAAAAATCTCGTTGGTAAGCCATTTTTTATTTATTGGCCACCATGGAGAATGGGACTGATCAGATGAGAAACATGGACAAAAATAACAAAGAAAAAATTATTCACATCAGGGAAAAGGATTTTAGAAGAATTGCTGCTTTCAGAAGCAAAGCCAGAAAGATTGAAAACAAGTGCACGGCGCTTGAAGAAAAAATTGCAGGAATGGAAAAGGAATTATCGGAATGGAAAGAAAGAGCTACAAGACTTGCGGCTGAAATGGAAAATCTCAGGAAACGAATTGAAAAAGAAAAGCAAGAATTCAGTAAATTTATTCAGGCGTCTTTTGCAGAAAAACTTCTTTTCTTTGACGAAATTTTTGAAAAGGTTGTAAACGATGTTTGTTCAGATAAAGATATAAACAAAAATGTGGCAGATGGTCTTGTAATGCTTAAAAAACAATTCACATCATTGCTTGAATCCCTTGGAGTACAAAAGATTGAAACTCAGGGAAAAGTGTTCGATCCTATGATTCATGAAGCAGTCGAAACTGTTGAAACAGACGAAAAACCAGAAGGAACGATTATTGAAGAAGTTCGCGCCGGTTACACCATCAACGGCAAGCTTCTCAAACCCGCTCAGGTAAAGGTGGTTCGTGGAAAAAATAAGGATACTGGCTCCAGCAAAAATTAATTTATTTCTCGAAGTCACAGGCAAAAGAACCGATGGTTATCATAATCTCTGTTCCCTTGTAGAAAAAGTAAACCTCACGGATGAAGTAGAAATATGTCTGGATGAAAAACATCGTGTTGAGTTTTCAGGAATCTGGCAAATACCCAAAGAAAACACTGTGACAAAAACTGTGCACGAACTCTCTATGTTATTTCCAGACATAGTGAAAAAAAATCCAGTAAAAATTGTTATCAAGAAATGTATTCCGCCTGGAAGCGGCCTTGGCGGTGCCAGCAGTGATGCTGCTGCGGTACTGAAAGGATGCAATGAACTCTGGAAACTCGGACTTGACCAGGATAAGTTAATAAAAATCGGCAGTAAAATTGGCTCTGATGTACCCCTGTTTTTGAAAGAAGGTCCCTGTATAATAGAAGGTCGTGGTGAAATCGTACACACCACAGGAATGTTGCCTTCGCTTTTTTTTCATCTTTTTGTTCCAGAGTTTCAGGTTTCAACGAAATTGATTTATGATAATCTTTCTTCTGACCTTTTGACTGATTTGACATCAGCCCGTTCAAGAATTAAAATTTTTGTGTCATTATGGAAGGAAAATAATAAAAAACAAATGGAAAAATTTCTGTTCAACAAACTGGAGGAGGTGACGCGCAGAATTTACCCGGAAATAGATAGGGCAATCAGACGTCTTGAAGCATTGAGCGGAAAACGTTTTGTTCTGACCGGCTCAGGAGGAGGCATCTATGCTTTAGGAAAAATGGACCAGCTTCTTCTGGACAGAATACCGGAGATAATCCGGCACTGGCGTTACTATAAACTTGAAAGTTTTTGCACTTGCCTGCAAAAGGAGGAACAACATGGAAATTACTGAAACCAGAATTTCGCCAATTAATAAGCCAAATAGCAGACTGCGCGCATATGCGTCGGTGACTTTTGACAATTCTTTTGTAATCCGTGAAATTCGGATTATCGAAGGGAAAAATGGCCTTTTTATCGCAATGCCCAGTAGAAAGATGCAGAAGCCATGTCCCAAATGTAACTTTAAAAATCCGGTGACAAACAAATTTTGCGGACAGTGCGGAGCAGAAATAAAAAATGTGGAACAGAAAAATCAGAAGACTGGGCCACAACAGCATAAGGATCTTGCTCATCCGATAAATACTCAATTCCGGGATTATCTCCAGAAACAGATTCTTGAAGCGTATAGCCAGCAAAAAGAAAGCACCACCGGAAAAGAGAATAACATTTAAAAATAATTGAATGATTTTGCCCGGTGGTGTAACGGTAACACACCGGCCTTTGGAGCCGTGGTTCGAGGTTCAAATCCTCGCCGGGCAGGTATTGTGAAAAAAACTATGAATAATCACATGGCGGTAATAATACTTGCGGCAGGGTATGGTAAACGGCTCGGTGGAGAAAATCAAAAAACATTAACAGAAATTCTTGGCAAACCACTTATCGCATACTTAATATCCACAATAAGACAGTGCACTCCGGAAAAAGTTGTCGTGGTTGTTGGATTTCAAAAAGAAAAGGTAATGGAACAACTGAAAGGAGAACCTGTAATATTTGTAGAACAAAAACAATTGCTTGGTACAGGTCATGCAGTAATGATGACAGAAAATGTTTTTTCGGATTTCTGTGGAAATGTGATTATTCTGTACGGAGATGTGCCTTTCCTGTCTCTTGAAACAATAAAAAGGTTGAAAGAGACCCATGAAGACACACAATCTGATTGCACAATTCTTACTGCTATTGTGGAACAGCCATATGGATATGGCAGGATTGTAAGGGACTCATCAAAAAATGTTATAAAAATTGTTGAAGAAATTAATGCCTCAGACGAAGAAAAACAGATAAGAGAAATTAACTCAGGGGTCTACATTTTTACAAATAAAACCCTCTTTGAAGCGCTAAAAAAAATACAACCAAATCCTGTAAAAAATGAGTACTATCTTACTGATGTAATTGAAATCTTTATATCGGAAGGGAAAAAAGTTGCAACATGGACAACGCCGTGTCCTGGAGAAATAATAGGAATTAATACCCCTGAAGATCTGGAAAAAGCGCAGCAATACATTTTAAGGTTAAGGAGCATACAATGAATAACTGTCTGGTTTTTACTGGAAATGCTAATAGACCTCTGGCAGAAAAAATATGTGATTTTCTTGAAAAACCGCTTGGACAAATGGAAGTTTCAAGATTCAATGACGGCGAAATTTCTGTGAAAATAGAAGAAAATGCAAGGGGAAAAGATGTTTTCATTATACAGCCAACCTGCGCTCCTGTAAACGAAAATCTCATGGAACTCTTGATTATTCTTGATGCCTTTCGCAGGGCATCTCCCCGCAGAATTACAGCAGTTGTACCATATTATGGTTATGCGCGGCAGGATAGAAAAGATAGACCCAGGGTTCCCATAACAGCAAAACTGGTGGCAAATCTTCTTGTAGCTGCGGGCGCCCAGCGGATATTGACGATGGACCTGCATGCACCTCAGATTCAGGGTTTTTTTGATATTCCTGTTGACCATCTTTTTGCTGCACCTGTTATCATTAACTATATGAAGAGCAAAAAACTGACAAATCCTGTTATTGTAGCACCCGATGTTGGAAGCGTAAAAATGGCAAGGGCGTTTGCGAAAAGAATCAATGCACGGCTGGCAATAGTGGATAAAAGGCGGGACAATCCCGACTCAGTTGAAGCAACCCATCTCATTGGAAATGTTTCTAACTGCGAAGCCATCATCGTTGATGATTTAATCTCGACAGGTAATACAATCATTGAAGCAACCAGAGTACTTCTTGAAAATGGAGCGTCAAAAGTATTTGTCAGCTGTACCCATCCAGTGCTTTCAGGAAATTCAATTACAAAACTGACGGGTGCCGGAATTACAGAAATTATTGTAACCGATACAATTCCCCATCAATCATTGCCTGAAAATTTTACTGTTCTTTCTGTGGCGGAACTGCTTGGCGAAGCAATAAGAAGAATACACCAGGAAACTTCTGTAAGCTCGCTGTTTATTTGAATGTTACCCCATGGAAGGTTTTTTTCTGTGGTTAGCCCTTTTTGATCTCCACCTGAGTTTTCTTTTTTTCCTTCTCATTTTTCCCTCTTTTTAATAAAGTTAAATAATTGACCTGCTTATTATAC
>DAONMJ010000037.1:0-15193 GCA_035392545.1 bacterium | reverse complement strand
GGAGTGGTGGAACTGGCAGACGCGCTGGACTCAAAATCCAGTGAGCCCCAAGCTCGTGAGGGTTCAAATCCCTCCTCCGGCATGTCTTTGAAAATTAAGGGATTTGAACTTGAGCGAAGACGTTTAAGTCCGAGCAAGCGAGGACTTGTGCGAATGGCCGACCCGAGCCGTAGTGGGAGGCGAGGGCGCTCAAATCCCTCCTCCGGCATGTCTTTGAAAATTAAGGGATTTGAACTTTTTTCTTCCCCCTTTATAAAAGGGGGACAAAGGGGGATTTCAGAAATCCATCCCAGCCTTCCTTTTGTAAAGGAAGGAGACCTAAAGTTGCAGGGAAATTTTAAGAAATCTCCCCCGACCCCTCTTTTTCCTCCTACTATTCTCCCCCTTTACAAAAGGGGGATTAAGGGGGATTTTACAAAGGAAGGAGACCTGAAGTTAGAGGGGAATTTTGTAAAGAGGGGAGAGTGATAGGGAAATTTATAAGAAGGAAAGGGAGTTGAATGAAAACTTACAGATGTCAAGGCACATGCTGAATCTTACAGAGAATTTGAATGTTACATTCATCCTGTTAAGACCAACAAGGGAGGAATATGAAAGTACTTGCTATTTCAGCTCATCCTGACGATATTGAACTTTTCTGCGCGGGAACGCTTGCAAAAATGAAAAAGCAGGGACATTCCATAGCGATGGCAATTCTCTGCGACGGTAACAAGGGACACTTTGAAATTGGACCTGAACAACTTGCAGAGATTCGAAAAAAGGAAGCAGAAAATTCTGCAAAGATACTTGGTGCCGAGTTATTTATTGGACTTTTTCCTGACCTTGAACTTCATGTGAATCAGCAGGCAGTTGAAAAGGTAATGGATGTGATCAGGCAGGTTGACCCTGATGTGATTATCACGCATTCGCCTGATGATTACATGATGGACCACGTGAATGCTGGAAAGCTCGCCATTGATGCCTCTTTTTGTGCAACCCTGCCAAATTACCGCACAAAAGTTAACAAAATCACAAAACTTATACCGATATTTTTTATGGATACTGCTTCTGGCATGAACTTTCAGCCAACAGAATATGTTGATATTACAGATGAAATGCCAGTAAAAGAAAAAATGCTTCTCTGTCATCAGAGTCAATACAAGTGGCTGAAAGACCATGATAACATTGATTATGTGGAATTTATGAAGGCTTTAAACCAGTACAGGGGTACTCAGTGTGGTGTGAAATATGCTGAAGGATTTCGCCAGTATCTTGTCTGGGGAAGAGTTAAACCATACAGGATTTTGCCGTAATTATTTTTTTAAATTTCTTTGAAAATTTTTATTTCGTTTTTTGTTTCTTTTATGTATCCCCCTTTATAAAAGGGGGATTGAGGGGGATTTCGAAATCTCCCCCAGCCCCTCTTTTATAAAGAGGGGATCTACATTTTCCCCCTTTGTAAAAGGGGGACAAAGGGGGATTTCAGAAATCCATCCCAGCCTTCCTTTTGTAAAGGAAGGAGACCTAAAGTTGCAGGGAAATTTTAAGAAATCTCCCCCAGCCCCTCTTGTTCCTTCTTCAGTCTTCACCCTTTGTAAAAGGGGGATTAAGGGGGATTTTTGAAAGGAAAGAGATCTGAAGCTGAAGAGGATTTTGTAAAGATTTGATGTTTGGGTGGATTTCATATACCATTCTAATACGAATGGGACTTTAAATTTTATTTGTGATGTTTCAGTTACAGGGAGTGTAAATGACACCGCGGGAACGATGGCAGAATATTTTTCATTTCAGGCCTGTTGATAGAATTTTTAATATGGAATTTGGCTGGTGGACCGATACATTAATAAGATGGCACAATGAAGGACTGCCGAAAGAGATAAATACTATTGAGAAGGGAGATAAATTTTTTGGTTTTGATAAAACGCTTGTAGTTCCTGTAAAATTGAGGCTTGATCCTGTTTTTGATACAGAAACCATCGAAAAAACCGAAAAATATGTGATTATCAGAGATTCAAGTGGTGTGATTGCAAAACATTTCAATGATGGCACAAGCACAATTCCTCATTACATAAAGTTTCCGGTACAGAATAGAATTGACTGGATTGAATTTAGAAAAAGGTTAAATCCAGATTCAAACAGATACCCGACAGAGCACCAGTGGCAGGAATTCAAACAGAAAGCAGAACATTCAGAATTTCCTGTGATTATAAGCGGTGGTAGTTTGTTCGGCTGGATAAGAAACTGGATGGGATTTGAGCATTGTCTTATGGCATTTTACGACCAGCCAGACCTGATGGAAGAGATTGTTGAATATATCTGTGAATTTGTCTTAAAGGTGGACGAGAAAGCGTTAAATGAAGTAAGAATTGATGCTGTAAGCATGTGGGAGGACATGGCTTTTAAGACACAGCCGATGATATCTCCTGCATTATTCAAAAAATATCTTGTTCCACGATACAGAAGCTTATCAGAACGATTTAAAAAAGCAGGGATAGATTTGATTTTTATAGATTGCGATGGAAATATTAATGAACTGGTTGAATTGTGGCTGGACGCAGGGATAAATATTATGTTTCCACTTGAAATCAATAGCGGTTCAGACCCTGTGCAATTGAGAAAAAAATTTGGCAAGCGAGTTCTTCTAATGGGCGGGGTTGACAAAAAGGCATTAATTGCAGGACCATCGGCGATTGCCAGGGAACTTGAAAAAATTAAGCCAGTTGTAGAAGAAGGCGGTTATATTCCCCATGTTGATCACAGGGTTCCTCCTGATGTCAGTTTGAAAAATTATCTTTACTACCTTGAGAAAAAGAGGGAAATTTTCAAAATTTATGATTGGATCATTCCTCTTGTGGACACACAATGAAATCTGGTACAGTGGCGGTTATTGGCAAACCAAATGTTGGAAAATCCACGCTTGTAAATGCGCTTGTGGGTCATAAGGTTTCAATTGTTTCAAGACACCCTGCAACAACCCGATTTCGTATTCTTGGAGTAAAAACGACAGATGTCCATCAGATTGTTTTTATTGATACCCCTGGATACGAAAGACCCCGTCATAAACTTGGCGAACTGATGAAGGATAATGTTATTGCCGCAATTGAAGAAGCCGACCTAATTTTGGCAGTGATTGATGTAACAAGATACGATGAAGAAGACAGGGAAATTCTTGAAAGGATAAAAAAATCAGAAAAAAATGTTATTGTGGTGATTAACAAAATTGATAGGGCAAGTCCCAGGGAAAAAATTCTCACGCTGATTGAACACCTGAACAGGGAATTTGATTTCCATGAAATTATTCCATGTTCTGCCTTGAATGTCGAAAATGTTGATGATGTTGAGAAAACCATTGTGAAACATCTGCCAGAAGGCGAAAAACTTTTTCCACCAGAATTCACTGATTCTCTTCCACAGACATATAAAATCAGCGAAATCATCCGCGAAAAAATTTTCGAACAGGTTTATCAGGAAATTCCACATTCTATCGCAGTAGAAATTGAAGAAATGAAACCAGGAGATAAAAATCCTGATATGCTTGTTATCATGGCAAATATCATTGTTGAAAAGGACAATCAGAAAAGAATAATCATCGGTAAAAATGGAGAAAAACTGAAAATTGTTGGTTCCAGCGCAAGAAAGGAAATAGAACTTCTCCTCGGGAAAAAGGTTTACTTACAATTAAGGGTGAAAACAGTTGAAAAGTGGCGGGACAGACCTGATATTTCTGGCAGATTTGGTTACGGCTCAATTTGAGAAATTCTTTCTAATAAGATTCATTTATTATTCTCCCTCTTTTTTTATTTTCCCCATGATAAAATTCCTTCACCTGTTTTTCCTCTTTTCAAATCCCTCCTCCAGGTCTCCATCTTTTCAAAATTTCTTCTTCATTTCCCCCTTTGCAAAATTTTTTCATATTTTCCCTTTATAAAATCCATCTCCTCGTTCTCCCCTTTTTCAAAATCCCTCCTACTATTTTCCCCCTTTACAAAATCGTCCTTTTGTTTTCCCCATTTATAAAATCTCGCTCCTGATATCCCCCTTTACAAATTCCTCCCTCATTTCCCCCATTTTCAAATTCCTCCTTTTGTTTTCCCCCTTTACAAAAGGGGGATTAAGGGGGATTTCAGAAATTTATCCCAGCCTTCCTTTTGTAAAGGAAGGGGACCTAAAGTTGCAGGGAAATTTTAAGAAATCTCCCCCAGCCCCTCTTTTATAAAGAGGGGAGATGTTGAGGGAATATATAAAGAGGGGATATTAGGAGAGTTTATAAAAAGTGGGGTGGAACGTTTATAATAGGGAAGTGACCAGGGACATTCATTTAGAGGGGTGGGATTTAAAATTTCAAAAAAGCGGGTAACAGGAAATTTTCGAGGATACGAGAAGTTGTTGAAACACAAGGAAAAGATCTCAGGGATTTTTGTTTTTTTTCTGCGTTTTTGGTGAAAGTTGCTTTTCGATTTCCTTTGACTTCTTTGCCAGTTCCATCAATTTTTTCGCAACAGCAGCATTCACTGTTCCTTCTGGATATTTACCGTTTCCGTCTGGCTTTCCTGCTGGAATTCCAGTAAGTATTTCGATTCCTTCATCAACATCCTTTACTGCCCAGACATGGAATCTCCCATGCCTGATTGCTTCGACAACTTCTTCCTTTAACATTAAATGGGTAAGATTCTTTTTAGGAATGATGACACCCTGATTTCCTGTTAATCCCTTGATTTTGCACACCGAATAAAAACCTTCAATTTTTTCGTTCACTCCGCCAATTGGCTGAATTTCTCCTTTCTGGTTGATGGAGCCCGTAACTGCTATTCCCTGTTTTAAAGGTATTCCTGAGATCCCTGATATTAAGGCATAGTATTCAGTTGATGAAGCGCTATCTCCTTCTATTTCTTCATAAACCTGTTCAAAGCAAATAGTTGCCAGAAATGAAAGCGGGTAGCTTTTTCCAAATTTCTCAGCAAAAAGTCCTTTCAAAATCAAAAAACCCTTGTTGTGTATGCTGCCAGTCATTTTTACTTCACGGTCAATATGCACTGGTCCACCTTTTCCCATGGAAACACTTACAGTAATTCGCGATGGTTTCCCGAATTGATAGTCCCCTAAACTCAAAACACTGAGTCCATTGACCTGACCAATTTTTTCTCCATCAGTATCAACGATAATGACACCTTCCTTAATCAGTTCTTCAATCCTCTGTTCAATAAGATTGGATCTGTATATTTTTTCTTCTATGGCTTTTTGAACATGAACTCCTTTTACTATGTCAGAACCATCCATACTTGCCCAGTGATTTGCTTCCTTCAATAAATCACATATTTCCATAAATCTTGTCGAAAGTTTTTTCTGGTCTTCAACAATTCTTGAGCCATATTCAACAACCTTTGCAACTGCCTGTCTGTCAAAGTCCTTGAGTTTGTCTTCTTTGACCCGTTTACTGATAAATTTTGCGTACTGCCTGACGCCCTCAATGTTCCTGTCCATTAAAGAACTGAAATCAGCCCTCACCTTAAAAAGTTTTTCAAAGTCCTCGTCATATGCATACAGAAGATGATAAAGAAGTGGACTTCCAATAAGAATAATTTTGATATTTGCTGGAATTGGCTGTGGTTTTAATGTTGGAGTGTTGATGATTCTGAACTGTTCGTTCAAATCTTCTATGCTGATTTCTCTGTTTTTTATTGTTCTTTTCAATGCTTCCCACGCAAAGTAATTACGCAGTACATCAAGGATGTTCAAAATTAGAAAACCCCCATTGGCTTTATGAATGGCACCTGGTTTTATCATGGTAAAGTCAGTGAACATTGCACCAAGCGTGGGTCTGTACTCAATCCTTCCTGTTAAGTTGTAGCATGTGGGCTGTGTTTCCTTTACAACGGGTGCTCCCTCAGTTTTGCTGTTATCGATGAGCACATTCACCTGGTATTTGAAAAGTTGATTTTCTTTCGCCGGCATCTTTAACCCGGGAAGAAATTCAATCTCTCTTTTTTCTTCAAAATTGCCTGGATTTTCAATAATATCTTGCTGGACCTCGTCAAGATATTTCAATACTTCTGGAAATTCTGCGTACTTTTCTTTTAATTCATTGATTCTTGGGCTCACTGTGAACATGGTAGTTTCATGTTCTATTTTCTGCAGTTCTTCCCGCGTTGCCCTATCTGCCTGTCTTATTTCTCGCAGTACTTCAGCCAGTTCTGAGACAAGGATTTCTTCTTTTGTCTTGATTTCATTCTTTGCTTCATCAGTAAGTTTTTCCACATCTTCTTCTGTGAGGGGTTTTCCTTCAATCAGGGGAACAAAAACAAAACCCGAAGGTGTGTGTTTGAGAGCAAAGGAAGCATTTCTTGCTTTTTCTTCAAGTTGTGTGATGAGTTCCTCTTTTCTTTTTTGAAATTTTCTTATCACTGTATTTTTCTGTTCTTCATATATCTTGCTTTCAAATGCTTTTGGCAGATCTATTTTGAGTTCTTCAATCAGGCTTTCCATATCCTTTCTGAATGTTTCAGCCATTCCTGGTGGGAATCTCATGCATCTGGGATTATCAGGGGCAGAAAAATTATACACATAACACCAGTCATCAGGCGTTGGTTTTGTTTTTGCAATTTCTTTCACTGCTGATTCCACTGAAGTTGTTCTTCCGCTTCCAGGTATTCCTGATACATAGATATTATAGCCATCCTGTTCCATTTGTAGTCCAAAATTAAGCGCTCTTGCGGCACGCTCCTGTCCGATGATGCCTTCAATTGGTGGTATATCTTTTGTCGTCTCAAATTCAAGCGATTCCAAATTACAGATTGCTCTCGCCTGTTCTGGTGAAATCGGTTGCAGTGGCATTATTTCTCCTGGTTTTGTGGTATAATAATTATAAACGGCTAAAATTATTTTACCATACGGAGCGTCCAATGAAAAAAGGTATGGCGGCATATCTTCTCAAAAAGAAAAGATTTGTTATTGATGAATTTGAAATACCTGATTGCAAGGACGATGAGGTCTTAATTCGTATCAGGGCAATCGGTGTGTGCGGTTCAGACGCGCATTATTTTCTTGATGGAAGGATTGGGGATCAAATTGTGCCAGAGAAATTTATTATTGGTCATGAGGCGTCTGGCGAGATTGTTGCCACAGGGAAACATGTGAAATCCGTTAAAGAAGGAGACAGGGTAGTGGTAGAACCCGGTATTTCCTGTGGAAAATGTGAATTTTGCATTACTGGCAGACCTAATTTATGTCCGTATGTTAAATTCCTTGGAACACCACCTGTTTATGGCGCATTCAGGCAGTACATCGTGATGCCTGAAAAAAATGTGATAAAACTACCGGATTCTCTTTCCTTTGCGGAAGGCACTCTTGCTGAACCACTGGCGATAGCGCTCTACGGAGTACGTCTTGCAAATTTTTTAGCAGGAGATAGTATTGCCATTCTTGGCGCAGGGCCCATAGGACTATCAGTTCTTTTTTGTTGCAGAACCGGTGGCGCAAGGCAGATTTTTGTGACAGAGATTATAGAACAACGCGCAGAAATGGCTAAAAAACTTGGCGCAGACGAGATATATCTTGCAAATAGGCAAGATATTGTCAAAGCAATCAACGAAAAAACAAATAACAGGGGTGTGGACATTGCGTTTGAGTGCGCAGGAGAGCAACAAACAATAAAACAGATGATTGATATTGCTGCGATTGGTGGAAAAGCTGTCATATTTGGAATCCCCGCAGAAGACGAAGTTTGTTTTGACCCGCACCTGTCCAGAAGAAAACAACTTCCAATTTTTGCTGTGAGAAGGTCTGCTTTTACAACAGAGGCAGCACTTGCCCTTATGTGTAAAAGCCACATCAAGTTTTCTTCTATTATCACTCATAAATTTCCACTTGATGAAATTCAAAATGCATTAGAAATTGTTTCTACAAGAAGCGACGGTGTAATCAAAGCAATTATTGAACCATAACCGTCATGTAATATGGCGAAAAAAAAACAGGTAAGAATACCGCAGGAAACTATCAGAAGAATAGCGTTATATTTAAGAAGTTTGAGAAAGCTCAAAGAGTTGAAATTCAATATCATATCGTCGGGGCAGATTACTGCGTATCTCAATGTTAGTCCTGAACAATTTCGCAAGGACCTTTCTTATTTCGGTCCAGTAGGCAAACCCGGTGTCGGTTACAGGGTTGACAACCTGATCCATCATCTTGAAAGAATACTGGGTATTGACAGGGAATGCAGGATTATTCTTGTTGGTGTTGGTAAACTTGGTTCTGCGCTGCTTGCGTATCCTGGATTTTTAAATTTTAATTTCAGGATTGTTGGAGCATTTGACAGTGATAAAGAAAAAATTGGTAAAACCCTTGGAAAGGTTAGAGTATATGATGTTTCTGAAATGAAAAAATTTATTCAGCATGACCGCGTGCAACTCGCAATTCTTGCTGTTCCTGTTGAATCGGCTCAACATGTTGCAGAAAAACTTGTTGCCTGCGGAATAAAGGGCATTCTGAATTTTGCTCCTGTGAATTTGAATCTTACTCAGCCAGTACGGGTTCTCAATGTTGATATGGCGACTGAACTGATGACCCTGACATATTTCGTAAATAGAATTCTTGCGGGATAGGGATTATTGAAATTATGGTCTGCTGCGAAAAAAATATTTGTGATGTTCGTTTTCTGAAGATAGAAATTGTTTTTGACAGGTACGACTATTACGATGTAAAATGATTCAAAGATGCGTAATGTATAACAGGGCCAATAAATGAATAAGAACCGATTGTTCGGGTGGTTTTGTGTTGCAGGCCTGATGGTGATTGTTGTAAATTGTGTTTTTGCTCAAACGGCTGGGGTGATATACTCACAGAATTCTTCCAATAATAGTTCCAACATTATTTTTTATGATACTTCCTCTGGTGAAACGACTCTCCTTACAGCATTTGCAGAAACAGACAATGGCAGGGCATTGACAATTTCCGCTTATGGTGCAGGGGGATTAATATATTTTACCAGAAGTTCTCCAGCAAATGGGAGACCAAATCCCACGATATGGAGAATCAACATTGATGGTAGCGGATTAACTGATTTTCTTTCACCTGATACAGAAATATCATATACTGGTGTTGCTGTTTCTCCAGACGGAAGCACCATTGCATATACTGCCAATGACAAAGATAATCCATCTGTCTATCACCTTTATGTCTGCAATAGTGACGGTTCAAACAGAAGAAGATTGACCTTTGACCCAACCTGGAATTGTTCCTATCCTTCTTTCATAGACAACAGTACTATTCTTGTTAAAATGCAAAATGGCAGTCTTGAAAACTATTATTCAGTAACGACCACAGGTGAAATAACCCGTCTTACCAACAATGAAACCCTGTCTCCATACTTTCCACGACTTGGCAGACCCATGTTGAATAATAGCAGAAATGCGATCGTTTACGCAAAACAGGTGCAGGATGTTTCTGGATACAGAAAATGGGCAATTTATCAGTTGCAACCACTTGATGGTACCGGTACAGAAAATCTAATCACTGATTTTCTTTATTTTACTGAATCTGACCCATTGCTTCAGGAAGAACCATATCCCGCCTATGGAGAGACAGACAGTACAATGTTTTTGTGCGGATCTCTGTCGGGCAATGTGTACAGTTTATACACTGTAAACATTCCTGTTATCAATCCATATGTGGAACAATTAACTTCTGGTGCTTTGCATACGACACTACCAGTTTTTATTATGATATCAGCGAAATTGCAACGATATGTGTATTCGCAGGACGGATACGTGTATGTGAGAAATGAAAACGGAAATTCGACCCGTATCACTGCAGGAAGTGGAAACCGGCATCCAACAATCAATAGAAGGGGTACAATGATTGCTTTTGTATCTGCGTCCGGGTTATATGTTATCAGACCTGACGGAACAGGCATTATTCAAATAGATTCAAATCCGGGTGCTGATTATCCTGAATTTTCTTCTGATGGATTATGGCTTCTGTATGTGAAAAATGGCGACATTTATGCAAAAAGGTCTGATGGTTCCGGAATTGCTACAAGATTGACTTTTACCGGCAATGTGATTGGTGATATCAGTTTTTCGCCATTGGCGCAGGAAATAACATTCACTGCCACAGTAAATGGAAAGAAAAATATTTTTGTTAGTCCTGTTCAGATTTCCTATGGAGCGCCGATGAGTATCACTGCGGGTGCACCAAGAAATATCACTCCATTGACTTTTGAAAATTATTCTCCATCATGGGCAGCAGATGGTAAATCAATCGTGTTTATTTCAACAAGGAATCAATTGTCTGAGATATGGCTTATGAACAGCGACGGCACCCAGCAGAGAAAAATTCTGTTTGCTTCAAATGCTCCTGTGAATCCGTCAAGCGTGTGTTTTTCGGCGGATAATCCAGATATCATTTATTATATTTCAGGTAATCCTCAGAGTATTTGCAACGCAGACATATCACAGCAGGATATTACGCCTGCAATGACCGGGATTGTTGGGGACTATCTGCGGATTTCCAATGTGCCAGCTGATCTGGTTGAAGCCGAACGCGTGATGGGAATTAAAGAAAGAGACCCTTACATTTCTTTCACTTATTATCTTTTACTTCACGTTGATAGAATTCCATTACCCAATAATGCAATTCTTACAGAAGTGATACCGTCTGGCTGGCAACTTACTGATGTAAAAATTAATGGATTTACGCCCTCTCCGCTGACGAGCAATGGCGCCACCACCGGCGCTTTGAAGTGGATTTTTGGACCGTCAGGCATTGCCCCGCTTCAGGATAGTATTGTCCAGATTACAGTAGAAAACACAAATCCTGGTTCAGAAACCTATGGTACTTTCAGGACATTTGCTGGCTGGTGCGACACCTATGGTATTAAAACATTTGCAAAAGGAAGTTCGTCCATAATCGTTGACAATCCCCATCTTCCATTTGATACAAATTCTGATTGGAATATTTCTGACGAAGAACTACTGAAAACTATTTATCTGTGGTCGATAAACAGCAGGGTTTACGGGTTTCCGGAAAATTTGCAGGACTGGGATATGTGGCTTCTTACAACGATAAATTTATGGGCAAATCAGGCGGGTTACACCTATGACATAACAAATAGCAGATTACTCGGAACCTATTTATGGAAAAAAGTATGAAAAAGTTAAAAATATTATTTTCATCAATTGCGATATTGTTGGGTGTTCAGTTTGCAATAGCGCAGACACAATACTCTGGCTATGTGTATTTTGTGAAAGACAATAACCTCTGGGTGAATGACCTTTCAACAGATGTTTCCTCTCGTTTAACCCGACTTGAAACCGCTATCGGCACGGGTGTTTTAACAGACCCTTCAATCTCTTCTGATGGGACAAAAATTGTGTTTTCTTATAAGGCGAACACCAGTTCAGAGACACTTCTTTATTGCATCAATAACGATGGCAGCGGACTTGAAAATTTAAGTTTAACGCAACAACTTTTGTCTCAAACAAAAAACCAGTTCTCAGGCGTTTTAAGTCCTGACATGACGAAACTTGCTTTTACTGCTGAAATGAGAAATCCTGGTCCTTTTGCAGGCAGGCAACTGTGGATAAAAGAATTAACAGGACTAAAGAGATTATTGCAACTTACTCTGATGAACGGTGATTGTTTTGATGTTCAGTTTCTCGACGACAATCATATTATTTTCAAACACAAACTCGGCTATCTTGAGGACTATTATCTTATTTCTACAACTGGTTCTGACCTGACAAATTTTACTAACAACGGTATTCTTGAGCCGTATTTTCCGAGATTGGGTAGACCGGCCTTGAATCAGAGTCGTTCTTCATTCTTTTATGCAACGCAGACACAATCACCTGCTGGTTATTCAAACTGGAAGATTTGCAGGTTTGATACGGCATCAGGTTCAAGCACAGACATACAAACAAATCTTTATTTTATAGAACAACCTTTATATCAGGATGACCCGCAGCCAGTTGCGATTGTGGATTCAACGGGTACTGATACTGCATTTGTTTTTGCTGGCAGAAGTCCGTTCAATCAGACAAAAATGCTGTATCTTGCGCAGATTGGTGGAGTAAATCCATATACAAGGCAGATTTCAGATAGTTCAAATGCAAAGTTTCCGATTTATTATCCTGTAAAAACAAGACCGATACAGATTGTTTATACTTCAGATCTGCCGTCTCAGGTGTATTTAAGAAATGCATCAAACCAGATTATTCAGTTGACCTCAAATGTTAGCAACAGTTCCTATCCTGTTTTTGACCCAACAGGTAGTTTAATTGCGTATGCTGGCAATGGCATCTGGGTGATGAAGGCAGACGGAGCAGACCCTGTTCAGATTGAATCCAATTTTAATGCAAGGTATCCTGCTTTTTCACCTGATTCTAACTGGGTTGCTTATGTGATTTCCAATGATATCTATGTAAGAAAAACTGATTTGAGTGTATCCGCGATTCGTCTTACCTATACTTCAAATGTGGAAAAATCTGATTTATGTTTTGCGCCTGATGGAACTGCGATTGTTTATACTGGTTCAACATCTTCTGGTCGGCAGATATTTTCTATTCCGATAACAATAACATCCACCAGTATTACTGTAACCGGTTCTCCTGTGAACCTCACGCAAACACCAGGCAGTGAAAATTTTCACCCCTCTTTTTCTCCTGATGGTAAGAAAATTGTGTTTGTTACAACGAGGAGTGCCGGTCAGGGTATTTACAGTATGAATCCTGATGGTTCTGCCCAATCGTTATTGATATCCCAGGTCGGTTATTACCCACAATTTTCACCATGGGAAAATGATAATCGCATCGCATATCTTTCATGGTCAGTTGTTATTGCAAATCTTGATACTGGTACCACTGAAACCCTGTCTTCAGTGGTTCCAAAGGACAGATTTTCCTGGGCAAAAAGTATTACTGAGAAGGTAACCGTCACACGCGAGTTTATCTACAACAGAATTGACAGTAACTTTGCATATTATTACAACCTTAACATCAGTATCAATAAACTGAATCCACCTCTTTCTTTTATCATTACAGAACAATTGCCGACGATTGCAGGCGGCGCCTCAGCCGATTGGAACATTACAGGCGCCTGGTTTAATGATGTAGCACTATTTCCATTGACAAGTAGCGGTAATACCACAGGCACTGTAAAGTGGATTGTTTCAAATAACATTGGTTCAATATTTCCTTTAACTGATGGCACATTGAAGTTAAAAATCGAATTCCAGGGAATTCCTGTTGATGGAACCTGGAACTTTACTAACGGTAGTGTGACAGACGGAACAACAAGAACAATGATTAAGGGGGATTCGTATATTGTTTATGGTCAACCAAATTGCCCTGCTGATACAGACGGAGATAGTAAAATTTCAGATAGCGAACTTCTGTATACCATAGAGAGATGGGCTAAAAATTTGAGAATTAAGGGCTGGCCAGTGAATTTATCTGAATGGGACTTCTGGCTTTTGAAAACAATTGACTTCTGGGCGGCTGGCGGATATACTTATGCGCCAACAACCCAACCTTTCTGGAATAGTATTTGATTGCAAAAACGTGAAAACTTAACGGAGGACTGAATATGCTGGATATTCGAAATGTTAAAAAACATGCGGTGGTAGTGTTTTCCTTACTATGCGCAATAGGACTTTCTTGCGCCTGGTCCCAGATTTCACAGATTTCTGTCAATGCCACAAGAAGTTTTTCTTCTGCGACCTACCTGCCGGGCCAGAGCATAGAAGTTACACTGTCTGTTGAAATCAGCGGGATGCCGACAGCAGTGATTGTGGAAGAAACAATACCAGAAACCTGGCAGATTATATCGTCAAATCTACCGGTTAACAAATTTACTGCGCCATCTACGTATTCCTGGCTGGAATTCAGCGCCACAGGCATTTCTTCTGTTATTATCAGGTACACCGTGAATATTCCTGGAGATGCCACAGGCGTACAGAATTTTCAAGGAGTGGTAAAATACTTTGACGGCACTGATATGCAGACGGTTGCTATTGGTGGCGAGACAAGCATTTCGCTACCACCTTCGGGATTTGGCGTCTCACCAGAATTTATCCATTTTGGAACTGTTGACACAACAGCGACCATTACATTGACCAATCTTGGTGGTACTGCTATTAACTGGACCTCTGCAATTACCACTGACGATGGCATTACTGGTTGGTTAAGAATAAATCCAAATTCTGGTACTCTTGGTTCTGGACAGAGTACTCAGGTACAGGCGCAGATTGTCAGAGCGCTTCTTGCGACAGGGTCCCATACTGGCACGATTGCATTTATTGCTGACGCAAACACTGTGAGTGTGAAAGTATCTGCAATTATAGGCAGTGTTTCTCCTGTTACCGAATTTTCAGCAAGCGCTCTTTTTGGAAAAATTTTGTTGACCTGGAAGAATCCAGCGTGTTTTACAGGAACAATCATTTTCCGAAAGAGTGCTCCATTAGCATGGGACGACAAGCCAGTAAATGGAACAAGTTATACAATTGGAAGCAGTTTGCCTGGTGGAGCAATCTGTGTATTCAAGGATACAACCGATAAAACGACTTCATTCATAGACGATACTGCAGTTGACACAAATTACTATAGAATATTCAGTTTTGACGATGGGAGCGCCCCAGCATATTTTTCCCTTTATTCACAGGAATATCTTGATGCTTTTTCAAAACCAGCAACAATTGGCACTATCTGGACAGACAATTTATTCACAGAAACCCAAATTTATACAGACCCGTATGGGTACAATCTGTTTGCCTTTTTTAATTCAGCAGGGGTTGCAGACCCAAATCCTCAGGTTGATGTTGGTTATATTGAATCCGCGTACATTCCAGCAAAACTTACATCTGTTGTGGGCTTTAAGAATACATATCTATTGAGTTCAAATTTTACCTTAAATCCTGGTGATACTGTTGATATCAAAATACCTGTCAGATACGATGAACTATCGATTGTTGACACAAGCGTGACTTTAGCCAGGGCCCATGTATATCACTGGCCAGGACCTGACAACAAATGGGAAGACATTACATCTCAGGTAATAGAAAGAAATTTGCAGGATATGTATATAACTGTTCGAGTGAATGCAGAACAGTTAAAAGGCAACGATTATTTTTCGCTGGGAACACCGGAGCCACCTGTTCGTTCAAGCAGCGGTGGTTGTTTTATTGCAACAGCAGCGTATGGAACACCATTTGCTAAGGAAGTAG
>DAONMJ010000036.1:0-15394 GCA_035392545.1 bacterium | reverse complement strand
CAGGTCTCCCCTTTTCAAAAGGGGGACTAAGGGGGATTTTTTGAAATCTCCCCCAACCCCTCTTTTATAAAGAGGGGGGTAGTATGAGGTGATTTTATAAAGATGGGAATGGTATATGAGATAATTTTACAAAGAAGGGAAATAATAAGAAATGATTTTATAAAGATGGGAGGCAGTATGAGTTGATTTTGCAAAGAAAAGTGTGATTTTGTTGTACTGCCCCGTATTTCAGAACACACTATTCTACCTTATTTTCTATCTCCCCTTAGTGAGGCAGTATAACAATTTTTTCAACCTATGAAAAAATTCCGTTGACTTGTATAAAAAATTATGTTAAGATTATTGGACTATGGGAAGAAAAAAACAGGGTAATGGAAGGGATTCAAATCCCAAAATGCGGGGTGTTAAAGTATTTGAGGGCCAGATTGTGAAGGCAGGCAATATTATTGTCCGCCAGAAGGGGACTCATTTTGTTCCTGGTCCAGGGACATATATCGGCTCTGACTGTACAATTCATGCTGCAAGAGAAGGCATGGTTGTTTATGGCACAAGCAGGGGTAAAAAACTTGTCAGTGTCATCAGTCCATCTACTTCATGATGTCGTCTGGTATTGAAACCATTGATGTAAAAAAAATAGCAGTTCTTTTAAAAAGCGCAGAATATAAAAAATATTTTACCCCTTCTGATGTTGACTACTGCCGCAGGTATAAAGACATGTATATACACCTTGCTGGCTGTCTTGCTGCAAAATTTGCTTTTCTGAAAGCAATTTCCCCTTTTTCGAATTTTGATTTCTCTGATGTTGAGATCAGGCATGCAAATTCTGGCAAACCATTTGTCAGTGTATCTAAAAATCACAATTTTACAATTTCACTATCAATATCCCATACAAAAACAGTTGCAGTGGCACTCTGCGTAATAACAGATGGAAAACATTTTTCTGCCAGAAAGAAAAAAAGATTCTCATAAGGGAACTTACGGACATCTGTTTGTTATTGGTGGTTCGCCCGGGCTAACAGGCGCAGTGTGTCTCAGTTGTCTTGCTGCTTTAAGAACAGGTTGTGGAATGGTAACTGCTGGAATACCAGAATCCCTCAATGACATCTTTGAAATAAAACTTACAGAGGTAATGACAAAACCCCTGCCTGAATCTGGAAGAAGAACAATCAGTATGCTTGCAGTTGAAAAATGTGTTGATTTTGCTACCAAAGTTGCAGATGGTATTGTGATAGGACCTGGAATTTCCACAGATTTTGCCACAGAAGAGTTTTTTAAAAATTTCCTGCCACAGATTGATAAGCCGATTGTCGTTGACGCCGATGGTTTGAAACTTCTTGCAAAAAATTTAAAAATCCTTGATAAACAGAAAACAATTATTCTCACTCCCCATCCAGGCGAAATGTCTCATCTTACAAAAATGCCAATCAGTGAAATTCAAAAAAATAGAGAAAAGGTTGCAAAGGACTTTGCAAAAAAATATGGTGTCGTTGTTGTCCTTAAAGGATACAGAACAGTCATTTCTGATGGAGAAAGAATATACATCAATCTGACAGGAAATCCTGGTATGGCAACTGCGGGAAGCGGAGATGTTCTTTCTGGTATTATTGGCGCACTTGTTGTTCAGGGATTTTCTTTGTGGGATAGTGCTGTCATCGGAACATTTCTTCACGGTCTTGCAGGAGACCTCGCGGCACGAAAAATTGGCGAGTATTCGCTTATTGCAGGAGACATCATTGATTTTCTGCCAGAGGCGATTAGAATAATACAAAAAAAATCATAAGAGGAGGAATAAAAATGTTTGAGTCTGCAAAATGGATATGGATTGATGAAAACCCAGTTGATGCATTTCAGATATGTTATTTTAGAAAAAAATTTATAGTGGGAAAAAAGGGAAGCTACCTGATTCACTGCTTTGCTGATTCAAAATACAGACTCTGGATTAATGGAAAATACATTGGTTTTGGTCCTGCAAGGGGAAAGGCGTACCGTCCATATTATGATACTTACAGGATAAACCTCAAAGAGGGTGAAAATGTGATTGCATTTTCTGTTCAGTATTATTGCCAGCCCACAAAGATTTTTGAATCCATTGAACCAGGACTTATCTGTCAGATTGAATCAGAAGGAAACACAATACTTGTGTCTGATTCTTCATGGAAGGCGTGTGTTGCAAAATCCTATAGTTGTGTGCCTGGCATTTTTTTTCCTGAATGTTTTGACGCACGGCTTGAACAGAAAAACTGGCAGCAACTGTCCTTTGATGATTCTGAATGGAAAAATGCTATTGAAAAAGAATTTTCTGATCTACCGAAACCCGAAAATTTTCTTCCAAGACCCATTCCATTGATCAAAGAAAAGGTCGTTGTGCCACAGCGAATACTTGATATTTATGAATGTCCCACTGAAAACATTCAAGATTTTCTTGATAAAGAAAAAATTGCCGAGACACTCTGGAGTGCAAAAAAACTTGAAACAAAAGTTTCTGTTGAGCCAGAAATAAAAATTCCATGTCGTTGGAAAAAAAATCTTGCTTTTACGCTTGAAGGACAACAGGCAATATGTGTTATTGTGGATTTTGGATTTGAGACGCATGCATTTATTGAAATATGTGCTGAAGGTCCTTCAGGAACAATGATTGATTTTGCTCACAGCGAGTGCCTCTGGAATAACAAAGTTGCAACGCTATGGCAATCACCTTCGTTGAAGCAGGCGCAAAGAATTATCCTCGGAAATGGAAAGGTGTGTCATCGTACAAATCAGCAGCGTGGATTCAGATATATGGTTGTAAGAATTTTCAATCCTGCTGATACAAAGATAAATGTCACACTTCATTCAATCGTCGGCTATGAAGCAATATATCCTGTAAAAAAGCAGGGTTGTTTCCAGTGTTCTGATAAACTTTTTGAGCAGATTTACAATCTTTCAGCCAGGACTGTCAATTTGTGTATGGAAGATACGTATACTGATTGTCCCTGGAGGGAACGCTCTCAATGGGTTGGAGATGCCCAGCCAGAAGCCATCGTTAATTATTATTGTTTTGGTGCCTGGGAACTATCAAAAAAGGCAGTATTGGAGTTTACATCAGGAAATACACAGGACGGCTGGATTCCAGGGGTGTGTCCTGGGAAAAGGGCGTCAAATCTTCCAACCTGGGGGATGAGAATTCCTGTAATTGTGTGGGAATATTATCTTTTTACAGGGGACTTTGAAACACTGAAAAATGCATATCCAGGGGTAAAAAAACAAATGGAATGGCTTTTGAAACATACTGATAGCGATGGTTTCTTTGATATAAAGACAGGATGGAACTTTGTTGACTGGACATCTCTTGATGACAGGTTTGCTGATGGCGCTGTCCAGGGCTGGTTTTACGAATCATTGATTTATTCGGAAAAAATTGCCAGTGCGCTTGGAGACAGGCAGCAGGCACACCAGTATAGAAAATACGCAGATTCACTGAAAAAAAAGATAGCAACGTTTTACTGGAGTAAAGAAAAACAGGCATTCAAAAAGTATAGAAAAAATAGTTCCGCGAAACCACTGGCTGCATCAGAAAATATCATTGGTCAACACGAAAATTTCCTGTTTAATCTGCTTGAAATAGGTTCAGAAGACCAGAGAAAACTTGCAATGAACAACATTGCTGGAGTTTGCGGGATGTATCTTCCAAATCTTGGTGATTACCAGAGTGCTTTCATTCCTGAACACCACGGAAATTATGTGGGTGAAGAAGTGATAAAAATTGGAAGCCCTTTCTGGTCTTTCTATGCTCTTTTGTCTTTGATAAAGGCAAAAAAATACAAAGAAGCACTGAATTATATTCGCACATGCTGGGGTATTATGCTTGAATTTGATGCGACAGGTTGCTGGGAAATGTGGGATAGGCACACCTCTTTTTGCCATGGCTGGAGCGCTGCTCCAGGCATGATACTTCCTGCTTATGCTGGCGGTATCAGACCAATAGAACCAGGTTTTAAGAAATTTCTGGTTGAAGTTGTTTTATGCGATTTTGAATGGGTAAAGGCAGATGTACCAACGCCATACGGGATTATTTCTGTATCATGGAACATGAAAAAACAGAAGGTTTTTGAAATATCTGTGAAGGTGCCTGAATCAACAACAGGAGTACTTGTTCCACCTCCTGGTTTCGGTCCAAGGAAAAAGATGATATTAAAATCAGGACTGCATAAATTTACTTTCAAAAGGAGAAAAAATTGACTGACAGAGAAAGAGTAAAAAGAATTCTTCACTATGAAAATTATGACAGGATGCCACTGGTACACTTTGGTTTCTGGAATGAAACCTTAAATTTATGGGCTTGTGAGGGACATATCCCTGAAGAAATTGCAAAAAACTGGGCTGATGGAAATTATGCAGATAGCGAAATTGCAGAAATTATTGGATTTGATTTCAACTGGTACAATGTGTTCAAACCAATACTTGGTCTCTGGCCTGCTTTTGAATCAAAGGTCATTGAAGAACTTCCTGATGGAACAAAGAAAATTCTAAATAGAGATGGGGTGGTCACCCTCCACAAACCAGGTGCTGGTTCTATTCCTGCTGATGTTGACCATCTGCTGAAAGACAGGACTTCCTGGGAAAAATTGTACCTGCCGAAATTACAGTGGTCAAAAGAAAGAGTATTAAAAGCGCCTGTCATTGCTGGCAGAGACGTATTGACCTTTGAACAGGGTGGATTGAATTATCTTTTGACACAGGAAAGAACCAAGCCATTAGGAATTTATTGTGGAAGTCTCTACGGAAGGATTAGAAACTGGTTGACAATGGAAGGCGCCTGTTATCTTCTTGTGGACGACGAAGCACTTTTTGACGAAATTGTGGAAACAAACGCTGAAATATGTTATCAGGCAGTAAAAACAACCCTTGAAACAGGTGTACAATTTGACTTTGGACATTTCTGGGAAGATATCTGTTTCAAAAATGGACCGTTAATTTCGCCAGATGTTTTCAGAAAGAAAATTGGGCCCCATTACAGAAGAATCTGTGATTTGTTGAATAAGTATGGTATAGATATTGTCAGTGTTGATTGTGATGGATGGATTGATGCCCTTGTTCCTGTATGGCTGGATAATGGAGTAAACACCATGTTTCCCATTGAGGTTGGAACATGGAATGGAAACATCAAGCCGTGGAGAAAAAAATTTGGTAAAAGCATCAGGGGTGTGGGTGGAATGAACAAGGTTGTTTTCTCAAAAGATAAAAAGGCAGTTTATAATGAAATAAGGCGACTACTGGAACTTGTGGAGCTTGGTGGTTATATTCCATGCCCTGACCACAGAATTCCTCCTGATGCAAAGTGGGAACTTGTTGTATATTATTGCCAGGAAATGCGAAAATTAACCGGTTGAATATGGAGGGGAAATATGAACACAGAAAAACTTCTCGCTGGATGGGCTGAAGTTGATATTACGCCAGATATGCCTGTGTGTTTGTGCGGTCAATTCTACGCAAGGGTTTCTGAAGGCGTAAGGGATCCTATTAGTGCAACGATACTTGTTCTTGAAGCAACAGGGAAAAACGGTCGTGAGCATGCTGTAATGGTCAGTTGCGACTTTGTGGCAATCCCGGCAGAGTTCAAAAAGGCAGTTGTGGCAAAGACAAAAACGCTTGTTCCTGAGATTGATGGAACAAAAATTATTATGAATGCGACCCACACGCACACTGCTCCTGAGGTGGGAGGAGATATTCTTCGTGGCACAGCCGGACTGGAAATCAAAGATATTTATGGGGTGGAATTACCGGTGATGAAAATCACGCAGTATATTGAATTTGCTGCTTCAAAGATTGCGCGTGGCATTCAGGGTGCCTGGGAAAAAAGACAAGAAACTGGTATAGGTTATGGACTGGGTTATGCGGTTGTGGGTTTCAACAGAAGGGTTTCCTATTATGATGGTTCTTCAGCGATGTATGGAAACACCAGTGATACTCAATTCAGCCATATTGAGGGGTATGAAGACCATACACTTAACATCATGGGAACCTGGGATACCCAGAAAAACCTTACAGGATTGATCGTAAATATTGCATGCCCGAGTCAGGTTGATGAGATTCTTTTTGAAATCAGTGCTGATTACTGGCATCAGGTTCGTAAAGAATTGAGAAGAAGATTCGGCGAACACATTTGCATTCTTGCTCAGTGCAGTGCCGCAGGAGATCAATCTCCGCATGTGCTGTTGTGTAAACAGGCATATCAAAGAATGTGGGAACTATCCGGAAGAACTGAAAGACAGGATATTGCTGTCAGAATTGCAGATGGCATTCAAAGGGTGCTTGGTGATATCGAAAGGGACATTAAATGGCAACCTGAATTTACCATTACTTCAAAAAAAATACGACTTGAAGGATACACGGTTTCTTTGAAAGAAGTGAAACAATTTTCAAAAGAAGCAGAAAAAGCTCGAAATGAATACGAAAGGTTGAAAAAAGAAATTGAAAATAATCCTGAAATAATGAAACAATCGAGATGGTACAGGGATATTACATATCATTTTAGAAAATACAGGTGGTTTCAAAGATGCGTGGAGAGAGCTAAAAACAAAAAAAACAGCAGTGTTCAAATTGAAGTACACGTTGTGAGGGTGGGCGACATTGTGTTTGCCACCAATCCCTTTGAATTATTTCTTGATTATGGAATCAGGATAAAGGCACAGAGTAAAGCAATTCAATCGTTCATTGTGCAACTGGCAGGAGGCGGAACCTATCTTCCCACAGAAAGGGCAGTGAAAGGAAAAAGTTATGGTGCAATAGGACCATCCTGCCTTGTTGGTCCTGAGGGTGGAAAACAACTTGTTGAAAAAACCCTTGAAATAATCCACAATCTCTTTTAGAACATTTGACTCTGGAGGAACAATGTTGAACATAGGAATTGTTGGTGCTGGCAATCGCGGAATCAGATGCTATGGCATACATATTATGAAAGAAAAAAAGGATATCGCAAGGATTGTTGCGATCTCAGATCCTGATGAAAAACGGCTTGCTGTCGCAAAGCAGGTTCTTCATCTGGATAATGATGATATATTTACTGATACCAGAAAAATGCTTGATAAAAAGGATTTGAATGCAGTAATTATTACCAGCCCTGACTACACGCACAGGGATATTGCAATTGCTGCTTTTGAAAGAGGGCTTGATGTTCTGTGTGAAAAACCATTGGCATTAACAGTGGATGACTGTGATGAAATTTTGAAAGCCCAGGAGAAATCAGGAAAAATTCTGTGTGTTGGCTTTGTCCTTAGATATAACAACTTTTACAGGAAAATGTATGAGATTGTTAATGTTGAGAAAAAAATAGGAAAACTCATTGTGGCAGGTGGATTTGATTCAGTATCAACAGGTTCCCAGTACTTCTTCCATGGCTGGTGGCGGTTGAGAAAAAATAGCGGTGGCCTTCTTGTTCAGAAGGCAACCCATTCTGTTGATATTCTCAACTGGATTATTGGCAGTAAGGCGACAAGGGTTTATGGAGAAGGTGGTCTGGCAGTGTTTGGTGGAAAAGAGCCAGATGATAAGGTATGTTCCAGTTGTTCAAAAAGATTCAATTGCCCTGAGGCATTGCTTGAAAAAAACATTGCCTGGGATTATGGTGAAGCCAGTATTACCATGGAAGTTGAAGACAAATGTGTTTTTGCAAAAGAAATTGATGTGTATGACCATGAAATTTTAACAATCAACTATGAGAATAATGTAAAAGCATTTTTTGTTGAAAGCCAGTTCACGCCTGATTACAAACGTGAATTCTGGTTTATCGGGGATAAAGGAAGATTGTATGGAATTGATCCGTATATCGTTGCTTCACAGGATAATAAAAAACCATACATGGAAATCGTTTACAGGCATACACGAGAAAAAGAAATTATTCCTGTTACACTTGCTCCAGGTGGTCATGGTGGTGGAGACCCTGGATTGATTGATGATTTTTTGAATGGCTGTATTACTCGAAAAAATGTTCTTGCTGATGGGATTGCTGGAAGGGAAAGTATTGCCATCTGCGCAGGTGGCGAAAAATCAATTGAAACAGGCAAGATTATCTGGTTGAGGTAAAAAAATGAACCCGTATATGAACATTGGAAAAATAATGAGGGCAGCATACGACAATCATGTTATTATTCCTGCATTCAATGTTGCGTATCTTCCAATGGTAAAGCCAATTTCTGATGCACTGGTTGAATCCAGAACAATTGGTATTATTGAAGTTTCAAGGCCTGATATAGAAAATTTTGGTGCGAAAAGCATCAGACATGTTTTCCAGCAGTACACAACTGACGCTGATCAGAAATTTACATTTTTGCATCTTGACCATGTACCTGTAATTGATGAACATTTTTTACCTGTGAACTGGCTTGCAATGATTGATGAAGCCATTGAACTTGGATACGATTCTGTAATGATAGATGGTTCACGGCTTCCATTTGCAGACAATGTCAGTATTACAAAAAAAGTTGTTGAAATGGCGCATGAAAAAAATATATGTGTTGAGGCAGAACTTGGTTCTGTCATGGGACATGAACCATTTCCGCTCCCACCATACGAAGAAATCTTTGAAAAAAAAATCGGTTTCACTGACCCTGAAGCAGCGCAGAAATTTGTAAAGATGACAGGGGTTGATTGGCTTTCAGTTTCTGCTGGTTCAATTCATGGAGCAATTTCTGGCGCTGCAAAACATGAAAAGAAAATCAGGGCACGTCTTGACATTGAGCATCTTGAGAAAATAAAAAATGCTACTGGAATTCCGCTGGTTCTTCATGGAGGATCAGGTATAGATGAAGAATGCTTCAAAAAGGCAATAAAAACAGGCATTGCCAAAATTAATATAGGGACAGAAATAAGACAGGCATATGAGGAAGGAATAAAAATTGATGAAAAGACAGCCTGTGAAAATGTGAAGGCAGTTGTAAAAAAACTGATTGAGACATATCAGGTTCAAAATTCTATTGACATTCTTGTCAAATAATGCTGCTTGTACAATTGAGCAAGTTTTTTGAATTCAGTTAATGTTTCTTTATAAAACAATTTCCATCCATCACAAAGGACACTTTTCGTTCTTTCTGATTTGTTTTTCCCGATTCTGTGCTTCTGGCAATCACCCGCGCAAAACTTCAGGTAATAGCATCTATCACAATCTGAATGCCACAGCGATTTTCTTGCTCCGAAGCCCCTGTATTTTTCAGAATTCAACAGGTTTTCCCACGTATCATTTGTAATGTTTCCAAGCAGTGTGTGATTTTTTACAAAGAAATCACATGGAAAAACATCTCCATTGTGTTCAATGACAAAATACTGACAGCAGTTTTTTTCCATCTGACAGATACCGGGTTTCTGTCCCAGTAAAACAAGAATGATTGAATCAAAAAGCCGTATTGAAACTTTTTGACTGTCAAGCAACCACTGCTGGAAGATTTCAATCAAAAATTTTCCCCATTCTATCCCTTCTATTGTCCATGGCAGTTTTTTACCATTTTTATCATATTCAACGCAGGGAATATACTGGTGATAGTCAGAACCAGTGTCTTTCAAAAATTGATATACGAGTTTTCCTTTTCCCGCATGTTGAGAAGTGACAACTGTCAGGGTGTTAAAGGCAACATCGTGCTTTTGCAAAGTTTTAATACTTTTGATAACAAGATTGAAAGCATTGCTGTTGTCAGGGATTTTTCTGAATGTGTTGTGCAGCTGTTCTGGACCATCACAACTGATGCCGACAAGGAAATTTGAAACTGAAAAGAACTCAGCATAAGCGTCATCAATGAGATAACCATTTGTTTGAATGCCATTGCCAATGATAGAGCCCGCTTTTGCAAGTGTTTTTTGAAGTTGCACAACGGTTTTATAAAAATCAAGTCCCAGAAGTAGGGGTTCTCCTCCCTGCCAGGAGAAAATGTATTGATTTTGCTGTGTTGATAGGTACTTTGCAATCAGTGTTTCAAGTACCTGGTGGGTCATGAATGTGGACTGCCTATTCTTGTAGACAGAAAGATTCTTATAAAAACAGTATTCGCAATCTGAATTACATGTTGATGACGATGGCTTGATAAGCAATGAAAATTGTTTCATAATAATGTATTATAACTCAGCCGCTTATGGAGAAAAAATGAAAAAGATGCCAAATATACTATTTATTACAAGTGACCAGCAGCACTATAATACCCTTGGCTGTACCAATCCTGAAATAAAAACCCCGAATCTTGATAAACTGGCGAAGCAGGGCATAAGATTTACAAGGGCTTATTGTACGAATCCCACCTGTACTCCTTCAAGGGCATCATTGATCACAGGAAAATATCCTGGTCAGCATGGTGCCTGGGCGCTCGGAACAAAATTACCTGAGACAGAACCAACCCTTGGTCAATATCTTTCTCAAGCAGGTTATAGAACCACCCTGATTGGCAAGGCACACTTCCAGCAGTTGAAAGATACTCCTGAATATCCTTCAATAGAATCAAATCCTTTTATGCAAGATCTTGATTTCTGGAGAAAGTTTCATGGTCCTTTTTATGGGTTTCAAAGGGCAGAACTTGCAAGAAACCATACAGATGAATATCATGTGGGTCAACATTATGCGATATGGATGGAGAAAAAGGGGCTGAAGGACTGGAGAAAGTATTTCAGAGCGCCTGCAGGTACTGTGCGACACCAGCAGCGCTGGCACTGGGCGCTTCCTGAAAAGTTTCACTATGATACCTGGATTGCTGAACGCACAATCAAATTTCTCAGGCAATATCACAGGAAAAACCAGCGATTTTTCCTGTGGGCAAGTTTTCTTGACCCGCATCCTCCGTATCTTGTTCCATCGCCATGGGATACCATGTATGACCCTGAAAAATTGACAGTTCCGTTTGGGAAACCAGATGAACACAGGAAAAACCCTCCGCATTTTCATCTCACGCAACTGGAGAATCCTGATTTTTCTCCATGGAGAGAATCAGGTATGGGACTGCATGGTTTTCATTCTCACCTTCATTTGCTGAAAACATTGAAAAAAGACATTGCTATTTATTATGGTATGATTTCTATGATGGATAAATACATCGGATTAATAATTGATGAACTTGATAAACTGGGACTTTCTGAAGATACCATTGTGATATTTACTACTGACCACGGTCATCTCATCGGTCAGCACAATCTTGCTGCAAAAGGAGCGTTTCATTATGAAGATTTGTTGCGTGTTCCATTTATTGTAAGATGGCCAGGCCGTGTTCCTGAAAACAAAATTTCTGATGCTTTGATTTCATTTGTTGATTTTGCGCCGACAATTCTTTCTTTATGCGGACTCAAAATTCCGCGCACCATGAGTGGTATTGACCAGAGTTCTGTTTTTTGCGACAAAGTGGAATCTTTAAGAAACTGGGTTCTTGTTGAAAACAGGCATGAACCAACAACGATTTTTCTGAAAACATATATTGAGAAACGATACAAGATTACAGTATATTTCAGAAAGGACTACGGAGAACTTTTTGACCTTGAAAATGACCCGCATGAGTATAATAATTTGTGGAACGAACCTGAATACAGAGAACGAAAGAACCAGTTGATAAAAAAACTTCTTTTTGCTGAATGGGAAAAGGAGCCACTATGGATGCCAAGGGTATGGGGAGCCTGATTTCAGGCACAAAGGGATTTACCCTGATTGAACTTTTAATGGTGGTGATTATTGTGGGACTGCTTGCAGCAATTGCAATACCGATATACAGGGTAAATATCAAAAAGGTTGCTTCAAGCGAAGGTGCAGCACTTCTTGGCACAATACTCACAGCCCAGAAGGTTCATTATTCAGAGCACAATATTTATACTTCAGATGAAAATGTGCTTATGATTGATTTAGCAGGAAACAAATATTTCAGGGATTTTGAAATAACACATGCAGACGCAGATGGGTTTACAGCAAAAACATCTGGTACCAGTATCTGCGATGGAATTGAAGTAACAATGGTTTATACCAATATCGCAGGTGCAACCATTTCTTATTCAGGATTTTGATTCAGGGTAATTCACAGTGAAAAAAATAATTTTTTTATTGCCAGTGCTTTTTTCAGGCATACTTTCTTATGGCCTGCCGCAGAGAATTCTTTCCAATTTTGAAGAAAACACTGGCTCCTGGAGTGTTATTGAAGGTTCTACAGCCGTTTGTCTTATGGAACAATCCAGTCAGAATGCAACAGAAGGTTACGGATGCCTTAAATGTACGGTAAATTTTCCTGGTGAAACAGGAATAAAAATGCTTCTGAACGAAAACTGGACCGGTTATCAATCCCTGATGTTTGATATGATTGTCACTGAAACACCAATTGAGCAGATAAAATTTTTTGTTTATATCAAAGATAAAGAGTGGTTATGGTACCAGACAAAACCACAACCTGTTAAATATGGTACGACAAAAGTTGCAATCAATATTTCTGGTTCAAGTCTTGATTTAATTCCTGCCGGGCATAAAAAACCCTGGAACCAGTACAGTACTGACCAGGTCAGGGAAATCGGTATAAAGTTTTTATCTGACGCAAAGATTACCCAGTCATTTTATATTGACAATGTCAGACTTTCTCCAGTATTGTTTTCTTCTTTGAAGGTTAACAGGACAGAAGTGCCTGTTTATGAAAAGTTTGAAATATCGTTCAAAACACCAGTTTATTTTTCAAATCCTTTTGACCCTGATTGTATTGCCATTGACGGATATTTTGTCTCGCCATCAGGAAAGGAAATAGTGGTACCTGGTTTTTTTTATCAGGATTTTTATTTCGCGGGTCCTGGCACCAAAGGGCAGGATAACCTTCAGCCACAGGGATTGCCTGAATGGAGAATACGGTTTTCTCCTCTGGAAAAAGGGACCTATAAGTATAAAATAGTGGCATCCATAAACAAGGGTGAAGAAACGTTTTCTACTCACACTATGACCTTCAGGGCGATTGATTCAAAAAGTTCAGGATTTGTTCGTGTAAGCAAAAAAGACAACAGATACTTTGAATTTGATAATGGTGAGTTTTTTTACCCAATCGGGCATAACATACGGTCTCTCAATGACAATAGATACTCTCAACTATTTCATCGTCCACTTGCTGCCCAGGATGGGACAATCAATTTTGACACCTGGCTTAATGATATGGAAAAAAACAAAGAAAACTTTTTCGAAACATGGATGGCAGCATGGTGGATAGCAATTGAATGGAAAAAGGGATACGGTTTTTATGAAGGTCTTGGCAGGTATGATTTAAGAAATGCCTGGAAACTTGACTGGATTCTTGACCTTGCCTCAAAAAAAGGGATTTATATTCAATTGTTGATTGTTAATCATGGTTCAGTGAGTACTTATTGTGATCAGGAATGGCAGGACAGCCCCTACAATATCAAAAACGGCGGATTTTTGAATTCACCTGAAGAATTTTTTACCAGCCAACAGGCAAAGGACTTATTCAAAAAACGGCTCAGATACATTGTTGCACGATGGTCATACAGTCCAAATATTTTTTCATGGGAACTTGTCAATGAAATGAATTTGATAGGCGCAAGTGGAAATTTTTATAAAACTCCTGTGCTTGCTGCATGGTATAAAGAAATTGGAGAATATCTTTCACAGATTGACCCGAATGACCACATGATTACAGGGCATTATACGATTTTGTATGATAGCGATGTTTTCAAACTTCCGCAGGTTGATTATGTTCTTACAAATGCTTATTATGATGTGAGGGGAGGTAATATCGTTGATTATCTCAAGGTGGTGGCAAACTTTAATGCAAGGTTTAACAAACCACATTTTGTTTCTGAATATGGTGGAAACTGGAACGCAGGACCAGAAGCACTGATTGAGGCAGACCTGCATAATGGAATATGGGCAGGATGTCATCTTTCGTTTGCAGCCACTCCACTGTTCTGGTGGCACAATTTTATTGAGGATAAAAATCTCTACTTTCATTACAAAGCCCTTGCAGAATACATGGCAGGTCAGGACAGACTTAAGGAAAAACTTGATCCGAAACAGGTGAAAATCACAGGCGAAAATGAAACCAATATTAAATCACTGTGTCTTGCAAACCAGGAAAAAGCACTGATATGGGTGTATGGCAAGGATAGGTTGAACAAACCACCATCTGATTCTGACCCGGTTTTGACAAAGAACAATCAATGTTTGATTGAGGGCTTGATTCCTGGCGATTATGTGATAGAATTCTGGGATACATACGCTGGCAAAATTGTACAGACAAAAATTGAAAAAAATGAAGGCAGTATGAGTTTTTTACTCCCTGAAACAAACAGGGATTTTGCAATCAAAATTTACAGAAAATCATAAAGGAAAAGGGGGCTATGATGAAAAAAGTTCTGTATCTTCATGACCGGGATGAATCCCATATTTCCGTATGGGCAAAATCAGAAATTGAAAAATTGTTTGAAGGTGATGGAAGATTTTCTTTGACTTCAGAAACAGACAGCAAAAAAATAAAGGATTATGATGCGGTCATTGTTTTTCTGAAAAAAATCTTACCAGATGAATTGAAAAAACTTGACGATTATGCAAAAGCAGGCGGGAATTTATTATTGATATGTCCCCCTGCCGGAAGTGTAAGCGCATTAAAAGAAATCACAGGTTGCAATGTCTTGCAGGATAAAGGACTTCAACAATTTACTGTTTTTGCAGAAGAAAAAAATCATTATATTACCCAGAGGTTTCCTGCTGAATTTCAAATTAATGATTTACTTTTTGATGTTGAACCATTACACTCGACAATCATTTTTTCAACGTATATCGGAAACAAGAAGATTCCTGTTGTTTCTGTCCGAGAATGTGGTAAAGGAAAATTTTCCTGTGTATTTGCTGGTAACACCACGCAGACATGGTACAACTTTGATTTCAGGAAAATTGTTATCAGATGCATTGCCTGGATGCTTGGAGAAAAACAAAAAGAAAAAACAATTCATTGCGGACTTATCGGTTATGGACCCATGTTTGGCATGGGAAAGGGACACGCAAGCTGGATTAATGCAACAACTGGAATGAAAACTGTGGCTGTATGCGACACAAACCCTGAAAGGGTAGAGGCAGCCAGACAGGAATTGCCTGATTTGCTGGGATATTTCACCAGTACTGAAGAAATGCTGAAAATGAAAGAAATAGACCTGGTTGTGGGCATTGTTCCGCACAATGTGCACTGCGAGGTCGCATTGAAAGGTTTTGCTTACGGGAAACATGTAATTCTTGAAAAGCCGTTCTGTATCAGCGTGGAAGAGGCAGACAAAATGATTGAAACGGCAAGAAAAAACAAGTTAATGCTCAGCGTATTCCACAATAGAAGATGGGATGGGGATTACATCGCCATAAAGAATATAGTGAACAATGGTTTGATTGGAGACATTTTCCATATAGAGTGTTTTATTGGTAACTATG
>DAONMJ010000035.1:0-15874 GCA_035392545.1 bacterium | reverse complement strand
ACACAGAGGAGGTGGAGAAAATGGAAAGAAAAGGATTTACGCTGATTGAACTGCTGGTAGTAATTGCAATTATTGCAGTTCTTGCTGCAATGTTACTGCCTGCGCTCAGTAGTGCAAGGGAAAGGGCAAGGATGGTGACATGTATCAGCAACCTAAAACAGATTTCACTGGCTGTGAAAATGTATGCAGATGATTATGGAGTCCCAAGAATTCCCTGCAGTATTGGTTCAACAAGCACCTGGCAGAATACTGCCTGGTTTATTGCGCTTTATGACCTGAAGTACATCACAAACTGGCTCGTGTATAAATGTCCATCAGATTTCAGAAAACTTAACTGGAGCAGACAGGGAGCAGTTTCAACCTGGCAGGTGTGTTCGTATGCGATGAACGGTAATGTTGCCAGTGGAACAAACTGGTACGGTGATACTGCCAAACCAGATTTATCTGGTACCCTTTATATTTTCTGCGCACGGAATGTTGGAAACAATTATTATGGAAACCGCACAACACCAGTGTATTACTGGGGTAATGCTGTCAATGGTGGAGGTCCAAAAGGAGTTGGTTTTTCTCATGCAGGCAGGGTTCCTATTATCTTTACTGATTTACATGTTGACACATTGCCGTTTGAGGTACTGTGGCAGTATGGCCATAATAGTTCTGGTGCCTGGGTCTATGGAACAGGTCCATGGTCATTACCTGGAAATGATTGAGTCAAAGGAGGTGGGAAAAATGAAAAGAAAAGGTTTTACGCTGATTGAACTACTGGTGGTGATTGCAATTATTGCAATCCTTGCTGCGATGTTGCTTCCTGCACTTGAAAGAGCAAAACAACAGGCACAGATGTCCACCTGTCTTTCTAATTTGAAGCAGATTGGAATTGCAGTGCACATGTATTTGAATGATTATAATGAATACTGGTATCCGGCTTTAAGGGGAGGATTGACTGTTTCAGGAGCAGGATCAGGAAGTTCATGGAGGATGTGTTGGGTTACACTTGGTTTCCTTGATACCCTTGTTCAGAAGGGGTATCTTCAGGGACAATTTTTCTGGTGCAATAAACCTGGTTTTGAGCACTATGCTGGAACATGCTCGGATGGTACACCAAACTGGTTGCTTTACACAACCACTGGTAGTATCAATTGCCCCTGTCTTGACCCATATCAGAGGTATAATCTTTCAGCGTATGACAGGACAAGTTATGTGTATTCCAGTCAGGTTGACTTTGGCTATAACAATCGTCTTCCGAATACAGCAAAAAAACTGGGAAGGGTAAGAAGACCAGGTGAAACAATTATGTTTTTCGAGTCGCGCTATGGAGAGTACGACATTAATAATGCATCTACGGCGGCAACATTGTTTCCTATATTTCAACCACCGGGTTATTACAGTGGCTCTGGAGGAAGGCATCAGCAGATAGAACTGGTGAATGCTGTATTTGTTGATGGACATGCAAAGGCAGTCAACCAGGATGAGTATGTCAACGGGCTTGCGTACACCCCGTAAAATGTTTTACAGATAAAAGCCATTACATATTTTTCTTCCAAGTTTATTCTGGCTTACCATCTGTAGAGAAGATGGTTGGGGTGTGTATTTTAAGGTAGTGAGGGATTTCATGAATATCAAGCCCATATGGTGTTAATCTTTCCAGACAATGTCATCCATGCCTTGTTCAGGTTCGCTTATCCCGCCATCATCCTAATGCCATATCACGGTTATTTTATCACAGATTTTTTGAGATGTATCAGTATTGCTGTGATGTCTGATGGGCTTACGCCATCTATTCTTTTTGCCTGTCCTATGGTAAACGGTCGATATTTTGATAGTTTTTCTATTGCTTCAGTTGATATACCTTTGATTTTTGAAAAATCAATGTTCTCAGGAATTTTGACGCTGTCCATATGGGATGTTTTTTCTATCATTTCAAGTTCTCTTTTGATATATCCAGCGTACTTGATTTCTATTTCAATCTCTTCCTTTACATGCTCTGGCACATGCTCAAGGTCTTTACAGAACTGGAAAATGTCTGAAATACCATGCTGGGGTCTTCGCAAAAAATCTGCAAGGGATGTTTTTTCCTGATAACCTGACAGATATGTGTGTTCAAGCATTTCGCAAAATTTTTTTGTCAGAACTCTGTTTTTTCCCATTGTTTGATAGGTTTTCTCGTCAATAAGCCCGTACTTAAAACCATAGTCCATCAATCTGAAATCAGCATTGTCCTGTCTTAACATCAATCGGTATTCTGCCCTGGAAGTAAACATTCTGTATGGTTCTGTGATTTCCCTTGTTGTGATATCGTCAATCAGGACACCGATGTATGCCTGGTGTCTTTTTAATATCAGGGGTTCTTTTTCAAGTATTGATGAAGCTGCATTGATACCAGCAATAAGTCCCTGTGCGGCTGCTTCCTCATAACCGCTTGTTCCATTGATTTGACCTGCAAGATACAGCCCCTTGATATTTTTTGTTTCAAGTGTGGGTTTTAATTGATAGGGAGGAACAAAATCATATTCAATCGCATAGCCGTATCGCAAGATTCTTACATTTTGCAGCCCGATAACTTTTTTCAGTGCTTTTTCCTGAACATCAACAGGAATACTGGTTGCAAATCCATTGACATACACTTCGTCATTATCGTATCCTTCTGGCTCAAGAAAAATATGATGGGTGTCTCTATCAGGAAATTTTACTACCTTTACTTCAATTGATGGGCAATATCTTGGACCTGTGGAGCGAATTTGACCTGTGTACAAAGGCGCCCTATCAAGATTATCCCTGATAATTTTTATTGTTTCTGATGTTGTTTTTGTAAGATAGCAGGAAATTTGTTCTCTCTTGATGAACGATGTTCTGTAAGAGAAAGGAACAGGGCGTTCGTCGCCTGGCTGTTGTGTTACTTTGCTGAAATCAATGGATTGTTTGCTGATTCTTGGAGGTGTTCCTGTTTTTAATCTGCCTGTTTCAAACCCAAGGTTTCTCAAACATTCTGTAATACCCTTTGAGGCAAATTCACCCATTCTTCCTGCTGGGAAACACTGATTGCCGATGTGAATAATGCCATTTAAAAAAGTACCAGGACAGAGAATGACACACCTGCATTTAATGGTTTCTCCTGAATCAAGTATCACTCCTTCAATGCTGCCATTTTTTTCAATTATGTTGACAACCATTGCCTGCAACAACTTCAAATTTTTTTGATTGAAAAGCACCTGGTTCATATAATCAGAGTATTTGATTCTATCAATCTGTGCCCTCGGACTCCACACTGCGCGGCCCTTTCCAGTATTCAACATTCTGAATTGAATACCTGTGCTGTCTGTTGCAAGAGCCATCTCGCCACCAAGGGCATCAATTTCTTTTACAATCTGACCTTTTCCCACCCCACCAATTGCAGGGTTACAGCTTGCTTTTGCAATGGTTCCAAAATTACCTGTGATGAGAAGGGTATGTAGCCCCATCCTTGATGAGGCAAGAGATGCCTCAATGCCAGCGTGTCCTGCGCCAATGACAACGATGTGAATTTCTCTTTCAGGCATATCGCGCAATTACAAGTCCTGATGGCACTTTTGGATAGAAAAATGTGGTTTTAGGGGGTAGTATCTCTCCACCAATAGAGACCTGTTTGATTTTCATCAGGTCTGGTTTCTGCATGAAAAAACCAATACTTTCCTGATTGCTGTCAACAAATTTTACAATTTCTTCAGGGTTTCTGGCATAATACAGTTTTTCTTTTGCATTTGCACCAAAAATTTTTTCAATCACAAGATAATGAAGCATTACAACATCAAGAGATTTCAATGTATCAGAATAATGTTGTGGTAAAACCTGTTGTAATTTTTCAGGATTTTTTACTGTCCATGTTTGAAATGAATGATTGAAATAAACACCAACACTGCAATATTGAGAGTGTTCTATGGAAGAAAGGGTTTGATTGAGGTTTTCCTGCTTTTTAATGTCAAAAAATTCTTCAATGATATGTGCCTTTTCTGATGGATTGACATTTTTTAAAGCCCTGTGCGTTGGTAGTACAACAAGCGAGCGTGAAACAAGGTTTGTCAGATATACCATGATGTATGGCGGAGTATCTGGATTTGTTTGAAAATATTGGTAAGACGCCTGAAATCTGTGATGGCCATCTGCAATGAAAAGTGTTGAGTTTTGAATTTTTTCAAGCAGTGGCAGCAATACTTCCTGCTTGCAGGTATGTAATTCCACAGTTGTTTCTTCAAAACTTAATTTTTCTTCAAATGCCGTTGAGCAGGCAAATTTTTCAATAAAATGTTGGTGGTCTTCATAAAGCAAAAAAATTGGCTCTAAATTTGACTTTGTTGCTTCAAGCAACCTGATTCTATCGTCCTTATATTTATTAAAAATGACCTCATGCCTGATGATGCGATCAGATGCCCGAAGGTCAAAAAGACCTATGAAGCCAGTTCTTTCAAGGATTTTCCCTTCACATGGAAATGTTTGTTTCATAAGATAAAAATATTCTTTTCCATCCTGCTGTAAGATGCCATCCTTGCACCATTTGTTCAGTGTTTGAGCAATGACACTGTGATAGGCAGCATCAAAAGATTCTGGAAGTGTAAGATGAACAATATTATATGGTGAACGAGCAATAAGTTCAGACCGATATTGCTGGCCGATCACATCATATGGTGGTGCTATCAGTTGCTCAAGATTACCTGCCTTTTTTGAGTATCTGTACCCCTTAAATGGTAATATCATGTTCACAGTCCTGTTGGAATATCAACAAATTCTGCTTTCACATCGAAATTTTTTGAAATAACTTTTGCCAGTTCTTTTACTCCAAGGGTTTCTGTTGCGTGATGACCGCCAAATATCACATTGATACCATAATCTTTTGCTGAGTGAAACACTTCAAGGGTATCACCTGAAACATAAAGGTCAACGCCTGCTTTTATTGCTTCATTAAACCCAGCATAACCACCGCCACCACTGATAACAGCAACAGTTTTAATTTTATCCGGTCCATAAGGAAGCAACCTGCATGTTATTCCAAGACAACCGTTGATGGTGCTGACAATATCATCCAGTTTTTTGGGTTTTGTGAATTGACCGCAAAAACTGATGTATTGTCCGTCATATGGGTAAAAGCCAGTTGTTTTTTTTGCACCCATCATTTTAAGAAGCAGGATATTATTTCCAATTTCAGGGTGCATATCAAGTGGTAGGTGCGCAGCGTACAGGGAAATGTTATGCCTGTGAAGTATTTCCATCCTTTTTTTGTTTGCCTTTGTAAATGAAGGATTTGCATTTTTCCAGTAATTTCCGTGATGCACTATGATAAGATTTGCGTTCCTTTTTACTGCTTCCTGAAATGTATCTGCTCCAGCATCCACTGTGCACATGATTTTTTCAACCTTTTCTGTACCTTCCCATTGGAGACCATTCCAGGAATCATCCTTGATGTTGTTGATGTTCAAGAAACCATCAAGAAATTTCACAATATTATTCAGTTTTTCCACCTTTCACTCCCAGTTAATTTTTACTGTACTTTTCTTTCAGCAACGCAGGAAGGTCAGCGTTCTTTAACATGTTTGAAATATGCTGTTTTTTTACATTTTTCAATTCCTGTGCTTCCAGCAAAATATCCCATGCCTCGCCGATGACTGAATTTTCTCCATACATGAAATCGCTTCCCCTTGAAGGTGAAACAAGAATTGTGCGCTTGTTTTTAATGGCTTCAACAACATCTTTTTCCTGGCATCCATCAGCAAATATTATTGTTCTTTCTGGGTTGGAAAAAGTGCCATCGTGTGTGTCAGTGCTTCCAATCAGTGATGGAAGTGTATCATTCTTTTTCCAGTCGTAATAGTGAAAAGGAATGTGTTCCCAGCCGTCCAGGCCAATATCTGAAGGAACCTCGTCAATTCGTTCAAGTTCCCACATTGAATGAGTCCAGCCAGGATGATTCCACTGAATAATTGCAGATTGCTGGTGGGCAAGAGAAATGATTTGTTCTGGAGCAAGTGTCCACTGGATCACTTTTTTCAGCGGATAAGCATTGAAATGAAAATTTTTTGTTGTGATTTCCTGTCCCACTATGAACGTGTAATCAAACCCGTGTTTTGAAAGAAGTGTTGATGTAATGAGCGCTCCATCTATGGTATTGTGGTCAGTTAATGCGAGAAAATCCATACAACAGGTCATTGATTGAAGTGCCATTCCGACTGGAGTATGTTTTCCGTCAGAAAACCTTGAATGACTGTGCAAATCTCCACAATAGATAAATCCCTGCCTTTTGACATTTTCAGATGACCTTGTTGAAAATGCAAATTCATTGACAAGAGTCTTTCTTATTTTATCAACATCCTGGATAGAGACGGGTTTTCCTGCTATCACTAGTTTTGCTGCTTCTTCAGCGACCCATCTGGACGGATGTGAAACAGAAACAAGCATATCGTTGTATGGAATTCTGATAAGGGATTGTTTCACAATAGATACCTGGTATGCTTTGAATTTTTTTATTTCCTGTGGAATATCTTTTTCTGTTGCAATAAGTACACTATTTTTTTTCAATGCTTCGTCGACAGGAAGAAGATGTATTTTTTTACTGCGGATGTATTTTTCTACCTGTTTTTTGATTGTTTCACTGGCACCATCAACAATTGTTGCTGCTTCAGCGTCCACATAGTCAATTTTTCCAGTGTCCACAGCATACACAGTTCTTGATGATGGTATTGCAACAAGTATCTGTCTTTCCGGGTCAAATTTTTCTATGTTGAAGTAAAAAAACATATATGACCAGGAAGAAGCCCGGGCAGGTAGTCCTGCAATGACAACAGGTCCTGCAGGATTAACATCCTCAAGCAGGTCCACAAATCCAGTGATTTTTTCTTTTGCTGCTTGCTTTGGTAAATTCTGGTCTGCAAATTTTCTCACATTGACAGTAACAAGCGGAACACTTCCCCAGTAAAAAGTGATGTTTGCAACCTCAGGTAAAGGGTACTCAACAACAACCTGTGATTCAGGGTTTTCAGTAAGAACAAGTAAATCAATAAGTGAATGAGTCTTTTTCAATTGTTTTCCATTCAACGCATTGATTCGCGCAGCGATTTCCCTTACAGCATATGTTAATTTTTCAACATCAGCAGTTTCAACTGCATACTTGATTTTCTCATAGCATGAACCAACTGCAAGGAATCCAGCGGCTTTGAAAGGGTCTGATTGAGAAAGTTTTTTGATGTTTGCTTTTCTGATTTCTGAAAGAATTTCTTCTGCAATGTTGCCAAGGTAAATGACAGTTTTCCTGCAGGTGTATTCAGCATTTTTTCTGCCAACTATAGCAGAAATTACAAATACATCACCCTGCAGTTTTTCTACATCAAAACTTGCTGTTGCCCTTATGGCTTTTGGCCATGGACTGGTGTATTTAATGAGTTTTGGTTTTTTTTCAGCAAGAACAATACCCTGTGGATTTTCAATCCTGATTTTTATTGAATCAATATCACCTGCCATTGAAAATGTTTCCACTGCCACTGGTATTGATTGTTTTTCTAACATAAGTGGTGAACATTCAATAGAAAAAACCGGCTGTATTTTTTCTTCGCATACGCAGTGAACAAAATGCTGGGGACTTCTGTAAAGTTCTTTTTTCCCCTGATAACTCAAACTCAATGGCTGAACCTTATCAAGGTCCTGACTGTCGTAATCATCAAGCATTGCCTGAATGGCAATGTGAATACCAGGGCAAACTTTTTTAATCTCAGGAAATGCTGACCAGGGAACAAAAAGTTCAATATCATAGCCAGTTATTGTTTTTACTCCTGCTATTTGCATACCTGAAATTTTATTTCTTCCAAATACTTCTGCGATAGGTGCTTGCCTGTCAATTGGTGGTTTGACAAGAATTTGATAACATCCCTTTGAATACGGTGGTTTCATAAAGGAGATACTTCGTCCATCAACAAAAATTTCAATGCAGTCCTGTTCATACGCTGATTCCAGGGGTTTGTGATTGATTACTTCATTATCCGCAACAATCGCTCCAAAAAACAGCCCCTTCTCATTCCAGGCAGCATAAAATTCCATTCCTGCGTCCTGGGGACCTTTCCATTGTCTTTTTGCATTTGAAATGTGATACTGTGACCTGATGGGAAGGCAGAATCCTGATGCCCATTCAGTGTCAGTCAACACGCCATCCACTGTGATATTTGAAAATGGAATAACAAATGGTGTATCAGTGGTTGCCGGGATTGACCAATCAACACTGATACCAGCAAAACATGCCCCTGCCAGAACAAAGAGCAATAAAATTTTTTTCATTGTAATTTTTAATTTAACTACAGGCATTTGCCATTTCATTTGCGATTTTATGCCAGAGTTGTCTATCAAGATGACTATCTGGCGCTTTTAACACTGACTCAATGTGTTGTACCTTTTTCACTCCCACAATGGCTGATGTTACTGCTGGATGCGTCAGTATCCATCTTACTGCCAGTTCTGCCACTGTGATACCAAGTTTTTCACTGACTGGCTTCATAATGGTATTGACTGCGTTTGTGATTTTTCTGAAGTTTTCTCCTGTAAAACGGGGATGATTTGCCCGTGAGTCCTCAAACGTTTCATTTCCTGAGTACTTACCTGTGAGTATTCCCCTTGCCAGGCTTGAATATGTAATGACTCCAATTTTCTTTTCAAGGCAGAACGGAAAAAGTTCTTTTTCTGCGTCTCTATCAAGAATATTGTATAGGGGTTGAAGGCAATCAATATCAAAATATCTTATATACATATTCATCTGGTGTACATTCATATTGCTGACACCAATCCAGCGGATTTTGCCCTGTTTTTTCAGTAAAAGAAGCGCTGCAGCAACTTCTTCTGGATTTGTTAAGGGGTCCCACGCGTGAATCTGATAAAGGTCAATCCAGTCAGTTTTTAATCGTTTCAGGGACGCTTCACATTCGTTGATAATATACTGGAAACCTGTGTCAGGATATCTATTTTCAGGGTCATCAATGTTCCAATAAAATTTGGTGGCAATGATTAATTCTTTCCTGCAATTATATTTGCTCATAAAATCACCAAGCACACTTTCAGCAAAACCATCGCCATATGCCTGGGCTGTGTCAACAAAATTAATCCCACAATCCATTGCCTTTTTCATAGCAGCATTCCACTCATCAAGAGGGATATTTCCCCAGAATCTTGGTGACAATTGCCAGCAACCAAAACATATTCTCGAGACAATAAGGTCTGTTTTTCCAAGTTGAATGTATTTCATATCACCCTCCTGTTAGAGAGGAGCAGGCACTTCAAATTCAATTTCCTTTTCAGATTCACGTATCTTAAATGACACAATAAAAGATACAAGATTGAGAAAAAGGCACACTGTTGTAATTGTAACATACGCAGGGACCGGATAAATAATAGCATCAGGAGTTACAATTGCTTTTGATGAAAATCTATCCATAATGAGTCCTGCGATATTGCCTGCAATAGCAACAGAAATATAACACGCTCCATTGACAAACCCCACTGCTGTTCCAACACCACTGGAAGGACCGAGTTCTTTTATGAGGGTTGTTGTGAGGGGTCCACTGCCACCTGTCAGGGCAAAAATAAAAAAGCAAAGTAAAAACACCACTGGTATTTTGAACAAAATAAGGTTGGTCAGCATAAAAATACAGGAAATCATTGAAGCAAGGCATACAGCGATGACAAGGACTTTTTTTTGTTTTATCAGATGTACTACCAGTCCCCACAACAGTGCAGCGACCATGGTTGTTCCCATCATAATCAGTGTAAATGATGCAGCAATTTTTGATGATAATCCACAAATATCCTGAATAAGTTTTTTGCCGATGATGGTCTGGAAAACAAAGTAAATTGTGAAATTCATTGCAGCCACAATGAGCACAGGATGAATTTTTTTGTTCAGAATAACTGATTTAATATCATCCAGAGAAAATGAGTTTTTTTGCTGACTGAACTGATGCTGTTTTGCAATGGTTGACAGGATAACTGTCATCACAAAAAACAGGATGACGCCCATTACCAAGATGGTGTTTCTCCATCCAAATTGATGTACAAGTCGTTCAAAAGGAAGCGTGGCGAATAACCCGCCAGAATAACCAAGAAACAACGCCACGCCAAGCATTATGGAGAAAAAATCACGACCAAAGAGTTCATCGGTTTTCTTTACGAGTCCAAGATAGGCAACGCTCGCGCCAATACCAACCAGTATTCTTGATAAATAAAGAAGAAAAATTGAATGAGCAATGGCAAACAGTATTGAACCGAAACAGAGCAGAAACCCACCGCCAACGAATATTCTGTTTGTGCCGAAGCGATCAAGGCAAGGACCGACAAAAAACTGAAGCAATCCATAAATGTAGAAAACAACAGTCCCGAGTCCTGCAACCTGATTTGCAGTAAGATGAAAATTTATCTGAAGTTCATTGAAAATCGTGCCAGGAATTGCAACCCTGTGAAAATAGGAGAAAAAGTAAAAACAGTTGAGAAGTAAAAAAAGTAGCAATTTCTTTTTCAATGACAGTTCCATTATTAATTCCTTTGCGCAGGAGAAAAAACAACAAAACCAAGTGGCGGAAGTACTATTTCAATTGAAAAATCAAAATGATGCATCGTTTGTTTCTCTGCCTGCACAAGCCCGAAATTTCCTGTATTTGAACCCCGGTACAAAAAAGAATCACTATTGAGAATTTCTTTGTATTCGCCAGAAAACGGCACCCCGATTCTGTATTGATATCTTGGAACAGGTGTGAAATTGAAAACAAACACAAGGCATTTATCTTTTTTTCTATTCCATCTTAAAAACGAAACAACACTGTTGTCAACATCAGAAAAATCAATCCACTGAAAACACTCATGGGACTGCTCGTTTTCATGCATCTGGGGGTTTTGTAGATAAAGGGTATTGAGGTCTTTTACAAGATTGAATATGCCCTTGTGGTTTTCATCGTTCAGCAGTTCCCAATCAAGTTGTTTCGCATGGTCCCATTCATTCCACTGGCCGAATTCTCCTGACATAAATAATAGTTTTTTCCCTGGATGACCGAATTGCCACCCAAAAAGAAGCCGTAAGTTTGCAAATTTCTGCCAGTTATCGCCTGGCATTTTTTCAACAAGCGCACGTTTTCCATGCACCACTTCATCGTGAGAAAGCGGAAGAATGTAGTTTTCTGAAAATGCGTACAGCAAACTGAAGGTAAGTGAGTTGAAATGGTGTTTTCTATAAATCGGGTCTTTTGAGAAAAAACTCAGAGTGTCATGCATCCACCCTAAATTCCACTTGAATCCAAAACCAAGGCCACCAAGATACACGGGTTTTGTGACTCCTGGCCATGCTGTTGATTCCTCTGCTACAGTAAAGGAGTGTTTGTTTCTACCATAAATGGCTGTATTCAATTTTTTTATAAATTCAATCGCTTCAAGATTTTCCCTGCCCCCATAAATATTTGGAATCCATTCGCCTTCTTTTCTTGAATAATCAAGATAAAGCATAGAAGCAACAGCATCAACCCGTAATCCGTCAATATGAAAGTTTTCAATCCAGTTTAAACCACTGCCGATGAGAAAATTTGAAACCTCATATCTTCCGTAATTGAAAATTGCGCTTTTCCAGTCAGGATGTTCACCCTTTTTTTGGTCCATGTGTTCATAAAGATGAGTACCATCAAACCGGTAAAGTCCATGACTGTCTTTCGGGAAATGTGCTGGTGTCCAGTCAAGAATGACACGAATATTATTTTTATGACAGTAATCAACGAAAAACCTGAAATCATCAGGATTGCCATATCTTGAGGTTGGCGCATAGAAACCGGTTGCCTGATATCCCCATGATGCATCAAGAGGATGTTCGGCGACAGGCAGCAGTTCTATACAATTGAAATTCAAAGATTTCACATAATCAACGATTTGCGGAGCAAGTTCCCTGTAATTATAAAAAGAACCATCCTGTTTCCTTTTCCATGAGCCCAGGTGTATTTCATAGATGCTTAATGGCTTGTTTAAAAAATCGGTTTGCTGATTTAGAAATTTTTCGTCTTCCCAGTGATAATGACTTGTCCATGTTATTGATGCGGTATTGGGCCTGCATTCAAAATATGCACCATAGGGGTCAGATTTTAATATAATGGAATGGTCACGGGTGAGAATTTCATATTTATAAAGATTGCCTGGCTGGAATTCAGGTATAAAAATTTCCCAGATACCAGAATTTCCAAGGACTCTCATCTGATGTTTCCTTCCATCCCACCTATTGAAATCGCCAACCACACTTACCCTTCTTGCATCAGGTGCCCAGACACTGAAGTTATAGCCAGAAATACCATTAATTGTTCTATGAACCGCTCCCATTTTTTTGAAAATTTCAAAATGGTTGCCTTCATTAAACAGGTACAGGTCCATTTCTCCGAAAATACTTGTGTTGAAGGCATAAGGGTCAAGAAAACAATATTGTGTTCCATCAGGAAATTTTGCTTCTATTCTGTATTGAAATTTCTCATCAAAGTGTCCTTCAAAAATTCCGCCTTCAACTGAAATAAGGTTATATTTTTCTGACGTATCAATGTTAGTCACTGATACATTTTTTGCGTCAGGAACAAAAGCGCGCAGGATAAAACCTGTGTCAGCGTTTTGCCAGGATAAAATCTCATGCGGATTATGGTATTCGGCATTGACAAGTTTTAATAATCTCTCATCCATTTTTTATCACATGCTGGAATGTTGTCATGGCATTTCTGAACACTGTTAAACCCCTTTTTGCTGACTGAAATGGTCCTGCTGTGCCACCATTGATTTCATAAAATACATGGGGAATACTGAATCGTTTTGCAAATTGATGCTCAAAACTATTAATCCAGTGAGTGTCAGGTTGAGTGGAAGTGGAAGGTGCGTCTGTGAGTAATCTCATCGTATCGCACAGTGCCTGATAGATTTTTCTTTTTGTACTGTCTTTGAATAATTCATAAGGGACCTCATACCATCCATCATATGGATATTCGCTGTTGGTTCTCCATCCTAAATAGCAGTGAAAATTTATCCATAAATCGGTTCTTTGTTCTGTTGCCCACCTCCACAAAAGTTTTCCTTCAGTGGAATCTGGCTTGTCCATATCAGGATTATCGCTAAATACCTGATAAAGGTCAACTCCCTCGTCAGTAAAACAGTTTCTGCCAGCAACATTTCCGTCTGGATTGACAATGGGTATGATTTCAAAAAGAAAGTGCTCTCTGAGCGTTTCTGCCTGTGGAATGCCTGATGTGACAAAATCAGCAATCGCCCTTACTGCCCATATTCCTGGAAATTCGACCGGGTGCTGTCCTGCGAGACACAGAATTCTTGGACCTGCGGGATTGCCAGATTTTATTCCGAAAATTTCTCTGTTTCCTGCTGATTTTCCCAAACTGAAAAGTGTACAGTTTTTTCGTTGTTCTACAAGATTTTTCAAAAAAACACAGGTGTTAGAATATGTGCATGGCCAGTTGTTTGTTATTATAAGTTTTTTCCCCTGTTTCAGGGCAAGGGAAATTTCTATATGATTGTCCATCGTTTGACAGCAGGATTGTTCAAGTGGATGGAATCGTTTTCCATCATCATTGCTAATCCATATTGTTGTCGGAAAATGAGATATGAAACCTTCAGGGTCATTAATAACCGGGTCGTGCCACACTTCAATCACAAACGAAGTGTCTGTGCCACTATTTTCAAGTTCAAAGCAGAAGTAATAGCAGTAAACCTTTTTATCGCCAGTTACCTCGCATCTGTATCTATTCTCAGAGATTTGTGAGAAATGTTTTCCATTTCCACACTCAAAAGAACTTGAAAATTTTATCATGAATTCCTCCTATGCGGCCCATTCGTCGTCAAAACTTTGTTTCTCAAAAACAATGTAACCTGCAGGTGGAATACTGATTTCACTTTCAGCCGTTTTCATTCTTATTAAAAGATGTACCTGGTCAGTGCCAATTTTTTCCCAGGGGATTTTTATTTCGATGCACTCATCAAGGGCGATATTTTCGTCTATAAAAGTTTCCTTTGTGATATCAAAAGAAAAAATGATACCCCTGTCTTCTGTTTCAATGGAAATAGAAGAGAAAACTTTCTGTGATATATCAATTCTGATGTATAAATTGTTTCTGTCATAGCCATAAAAAAGTTTTTTTACTGGAAGATCAAAGGGTTGAAACGTTGTCCAGATCCGGATGATATCAATTTCAGAAGCGCCGTACCACTCAAAGAAATTCGTGATTCGTCCATCTATGACGGCAGTGATATAGTTTTCTGGTTGTTTGATGTTTGTTACAGGAACAAATGCTTTTGTTACTTCAAATGGTACGGATAACCCGGCTGTCCTGTAAATTTTTGAAATAATGGACTGAAACAGAGAGTAAAACTTGATTTTTGTTGACTGTTCTGCAGGAACACTCATCCACCAGAAAAAATCGCTTGACTCAGCCATCAGGGATAAATTGTTTAATTGTTCCTGTATTCCCTGTTTACTGGCATGCTGTTCTGCTGTTTTTCTGGCATCTGCGAGAATTTGCCACAGTTTATTTGCATCTGGTTTTCCAACCCAGTTGTCAAAGTTTAGACCCATCCAGGAGCCAGCCGGTATTGAATCAAGCGATACTGTTTTAAAATTCAGTTTGCATGCCTGACTGAATGTAACTGGTTTGATATTACCATCAGAAAGTACCCTTTCGTAAAGACGGGTTAAAAAAACACTTCCTTCCTGCCTGTACCACTCCCAAGGATTTTCTCCATCAAGGATGATGGTAAGAATTTTTTCCCTGCCTTCGGAAAATTCCTTTATTTTTTTCACCAGGTCTTCTGCTGCAGCGCTTTCTTCCCAGGAATGATAGATAAATCCAATTCTATCTGAAAACTGGTGATTTCTGAAAAATATATTAAATGTATTTTTCCACCTGTACAGCGTTGAAGAAATATCCTTTTCCTGGCAACCAGAATATTGAAGTATCTGTTCGTCTGCACCCAGCCACTGTATGCCATATTCCATTAAAATATCAAGCACTTCGTTGCTGATAGATCCTTCTGCAGGCCAGATTCCATTGATTGTTTTTCCAAAAACGCTGTTAGCAGTTTCTATTCCCATTGCTATGTGCGCCTTTACATCTTCAGGGTAACTGAATTCTATGGAGGGTATTTCAAGATGTGTTGAAGTGTTCCTGGCAGTGGAAAGGTCATATACAAGAGGCATAATAGGATGATAGCCAGGGGTGGTGCTGATTTCAATCTGACCTGACTGATAAAGGTTCCTGTACAGAGCCAGTATTTCTGAAAAAACTTTCTGTTCAAAATCAATCAGGATTTGTCTGTCCTTATTGTTGAAACCAACTGCTTTTTCGTATAATTGAGCGATTTCAGGGAAATACCCCAACAGGAATGGGTGTATGCAGGCAAGGTGCATCCACATCTTCAAGTCCTGAATTTCAGAACCCGAAATGTTTTTTGAATAAAATTTGTCAATCAATTTTCTGAAAATATTATGTCTGGTTTTTGTTCTGGCAGGTAAATCGTCAAGGAAAACTGAAATTTTTTCAGTGTCATTTGCATTTTCATCCTGCAACAATGCCTGAAACCCATCAATAATCTGGTGTTCAACGATTTTGTTAATCTGCAGAATCAAACTTGGAGTAAAATTACAGGTCAGTGGCATTCCCGAGTTTTTTATCATCAGTGCCATCGGATAATAATTATAAAGAACCCTGAACGCAATGGTTGCATTGTCCATTCTGTTTGAGTCAGGCGGCAAATACAATGGTTGATGAAAATGCCAGAGAATATTGAGATATGTCATCGTTTTTCAAACGCCCTCTGGTAAAGAGCAATATATTGTTCAACAGATTTATTCCAGGAAAAATCA
>DAONMJ010000034.1:5867-16091 GCA_035392545.1 bacterium | reverse complement strand
CCTATGAAGGTGCTCTTGCGAGAGCCCTTTCAAAATATTTTAATACACCAATGGGGACATATCTGATATCTTATAGTTATTATGGATATCCTGCTGACTTTATCAAAGTTGGTGCTTACACCTATGCAGCACAGTGTTTTTCCTGGATTCTTTACTTTGATGTTAAGTATTACCCTGACACATTCAAAACAGTGAAGGAAGCAAATTACAAAATAGGCGTGATAGAAGACAGAATAGAAAACGCAGAAGTAGAGCCAGCGATGATAGCGATAGGATGGTTAACGAGTACAGACATCTGGGACATAGCATCGGATAAGGTTGAGCCATCGTGGTATGCACCGGGAAATACGATGTATTCAGGAGAGAGGGCATATTTGTATTTGCTGTTAAGGCATTTACAGGTACCTGTGGATCTAATAGGGGAACAGGATATTATGAAGGGATATTTGAAAAATTATGATGTTTATGTGCTGGTTGGTGACCATATCAGTGAAGAAGCAGCAAAGATATTGAGTGAGTGGGTGAAAGAAGGCGGTATTCTGATATCAGTTGCAGGTGGAGGTATAAGGGACCAGTACAACAGGGAGTCAAAGTTGATGAGGGAAGTATTTGGAATAAAGGAAGAAAAACTGATTAAGAGGCAGAACAGTTTGCGCCCAAAACTTGAACTATTGTATGCAAAACCGCTGGATGTGATAGAGATTGAGAAAGATGGTAAAAAATACACTATGGAAGCATATGGATACAGGCAGAGTTTTGAAGCAGGACAAGGCAAAATCATAGGCAGGTACTCAAATGGAGAAGCAGCAATAGTGATGAACGAATACGGAAAAGGGAAGGCAATGATCATAGGGACATTACCAGGAACATGTTATTTAAAGGGTGCGTATCCATTAAAGCCATTTGGCAGGGGAGGAGAAGATTTAAGTGTTTACAATTATCCTGATTATAATGAAAAAGTGCGGAAGTTTGCAGGGGTATTGTTAGGCGAGATGTTACCGAAGCCAGAAGTATGGACTGACAATGCAATTGTTGAGGCAAATTTATTGAAAGACAAAAAAACAGGGAGTTATTATGTGTCCCTTGTAAATTATAATGGGAAACCTGTAAAAAATTTGAAGGTTATGATAGATGCAGGACAGATAGATGTCAGGGAAGTAACAAGTGTATTCCAGAAGTCGAAAACAGAAAAGAACAGGGATATTGTTACAGTGACGCTTGATATCAATGATTTTGACTTCTTGATTCTAAAGTAGTGCTTTTCTTGATGTGGATTCAGGAACATGATACAGTGAAATATGACTGTGATAAATTCTTTTCGCTGCATTGGAAGCAAAACACTTTTTTTACTCACATTCTTTCCATACTTTTATTTATTTGCGCAGACCATTGAATTTCCACGTCACCCTATATTTTTATACACTGACCCTGAAATTGAAGAAGTAAAAAAGGACCTAAGCAAAAATTCTGAAATACAGACGAAAATCAAGCAGGCAGATAAAATTATTAGCCAACCACTCATTGTTCCTGAAAAAGAAGGCGACTGGATTTTTTATTATTTTTGTCCTCAGGATGACGCAATGTTGAAGTATGTGGAAACCGGCATTCATATATGCCCTGTGTGTAAAAAACAATTTACTGATGAACGAACTAATGCCGCTTACAATACAGTAATCAATTACGACCTTGACAAAAAATCTGTTATTGTTGCCACTGCCTATGCATTTACGAAAGAAGAAAAGTATGCTGCGTGGGTGAAAGAATATCTGTTAACACTTGCAAAGCTTTATCCATCTTTTCAGAGGCACGACAGATGGGGAAGAAAGGGATTGCTTGCTGTTGTTGGCGGAAGAAGATATGCTCAAAATCTTGATGAGGCAGTGTCAGCAATAGACCTTGCATCAGCATATGACCTTATAGCAAATGCATCCTGCATTTCCAGAGACGACAGACAGAAGATGGAACAACTGTTGAGAAATATTGTCAGGGAAATTCTGAAATACCAGATTTTTCATGGTGGCAGGAACAATCACCAGACCTGGTTTAATGCTGCGTATGCGGTTGTTGGTCTTGTGACAGGGGATGAGACATTATTGAAAGAAAGTATTTACGGAAAATACGGACTTTTGTGGCAGATTGAAAACAGTATTACATCTGATGGTTTATGGTACGAAGGAACAATTGCCTATCATTTTTATGCTTTGCAGGCAATTCAACACACACTTGATGCAGCCAGAAGGGCAGGGCTTGATTTTTCAAAAAATGAAAAACTGAAATCCATGTGGCTTGGACCAATTTTGATGGCATATCCTGATGGTAAACTTCCTGTTTTTCATGATAGCGACCCTGTTGAACTGAAAAATTACAGACGGTTTTATCTATGGGCATACAGGTATTTTAAGGATGGCATCTTTGCAAAATATGCGGGTATTGAAAGCATTGATGGAAAAGATATTGAACTGAAAAGTACAAATCTATCAGGCATTGGTGTTGTTTCACTGAGGAAAACATTTAACGATAATCAGGTGTGTGTGATGCTTGATTATGGAATTCACGGTGATAGCCATGGACATCCTGATAAATTGAATATTGTGCTATTTGCAAATGGTAAAGAGTTTCTTCTTGATTCAGGACGAATCAGTTACAGTGTTCCTGAATATAAAAGCTGGTGCAGAACAACAATTGCCCACAATACAGTCGTTGTTGACGAGAAAGACCAGCAACCAGCCACAGGAACACTGATTTATTTTGAAGACAATGACCGATACAGCGCCTGTCTTGCAAATGTTGATTCTGCGTATCCCGGATATAGGTTAAAAAGATTTCTGATTCTTGCAGAAAATTTACTTGTGGATGTTTTTTCTGTTGAAGGCGAAAAACAGTCGCAGGTGGACTGGATTGTTCATTGCCGGGGAAAGGTTGTTGATGATTTTTTGCATAAGAAAGTACAAAATCTCGGAACAGGAAATGGTTATCGGCATTTAAAAGATATTAAGCAACTTGTTTCAATCTCTGAACCAGTTGTGTATCAATGTGAACAAAACGATAAAATGTTAAAAGTTTTCCTGGTTAACAATTCTGGTTGTTCAATCTTTACTGGTTACGGCATCGGTTATCACCTTAAGGACAATGTGCCATTTTTGATGAAAAGGGTAAAAAGAAATTGCGCAGTTTTTATTGCTGTGTATGATTTTTCAGGTAGTGTGAAAACAATAAAGCCAGTTGTTGTGCTGGATGAAAAAAATCGAAGAATGCCAGATTATCAGGCACTGGGCTTGAGCATTGAACTTGAAAATAAAACCATTGAAATCGGGCTTGATTTACGAGAAAAAATTGCACAGCCAGTATTGTTTGGAAATAATAAGTTTAAGAGAATTTTTTTCAATGTGCGATAAATCCGCCACCAATGATCCTGTCTTCATCATAGAATACTACTGCCTGTCCTGGTGTAATTGCTCTTTGAGGTTTATCAAATACTACACCAACGCGGTTGTTCCCAATTGGTGAGATGATTGAATGTGCTGCCTTGTGTTTGTATCTGATTTTTGTCTGTACTGTCAGGGGTTTTTCAAGTGATTCAATTGCCATAAAATTAACATTTTCTGCGATAAGTTTATCCCTATACAAATCTATTTCTTCACCTACCACAATGACATTCTTTTCTGGTTTTATTTCAATCACATACAGCGGTTTCTTGTTTGAAATTCCAAGTCCCCTTCTCTGTCCAATAGTATAGTGAATAATTCCTCTGTGTTTGCCCAGCACCCTGCTATTTTTATCAACAATGTCACCTGGCTTCAATCCTTCATCAAAAAGAAAAAATCTATCTCCAGCAATAAAGTCCTGGCTTTCTTCCTGTTCGGCAATTTCAATCCCGCGCTGCTTTGCAAATTCTCTTACCTGCTGTTTTGTATAATAACCTAAAGGAAATATCAGTTTTGAAAGTTGTTGTTGTGTCAGAAGAAAAAGGAAATAACTCTGGTCCTTGTTTTCGTCAATGCCCTTCTTCAGGATGTACCTGTTGCCATCAAATTCCACCCTTGCGTAATGACCTGTTGCAAAACAATCATATTCAATCCCTGATTGCTGAACTTTTTCCAGTAGAACCTGAAATTTTATGAACCGATTGCACACAACGCATGGATTTGGCGTCTTTCCTGAAAGATATTCTTTTTTGAAATAATCAAGCACATATCTATGGAATTCTTTTTTCAAATCAATAAAATGTACTGTTATCCCTGTTAATTTGCTGATTTTCTCAAGATTTTCTATTTCCTTATCCTCTGGTCCATAGCACGATGATTTCATCTTGCAGTTTACATGATTGTTTTTGTCCCATACCATCATGAATACGCCAGTGACATCATATCCCTGTTTTTTCAACAAAATCGCACTGACAGTTGAATCAATTCCACCACTCATGCCAACGATTACCCTTTTTTGCCTGGTCATAAAAATCTCCCACTTCATTATAAATTTTTTCAGGCGCTTGACAAAATTTTATGAAATGGTTAACTTACTGAAAACACAAAGGGGGAATTATGAAGAGCAGGATCTGGGTGGCAGGTTTATTTGTTTTGATTTTTTGCACAATGTCTTTAGCTTCTGATAACAAAGATATTGAAAAAATTCTTGGCTCAAGTAGTGAAAACTGGACAATTACAGGTGCAAAGTATAACGTAATTTCAGAAAACAATATTCCAATCCTTGCCACTGCCAGGGACGGTCATATTTCCATTACAGGGAAACAGGTGTACAAAGCTCCTGCTGAATACAATTTTTATTTCTATCTTCAGCCAGAAAAACCTTATGGTTCAAGCATCACTGTTTCTGCTGGATGCGCAGATTTGCCTGATGGTTCAAAACAGGAATTTACGGCTTCTGTCAGTGCTGCTGCGAATGCCAATTATATCAATTATAGTTTTGGTATCAAGCCAGAAACTGCTAAAGCAAAAAGTGGACATTTATACTTTCAGGCATTTTCGGATATGAATCTGTCCTGGCCAGAAGAGATGAGAAAGAACATTGAATGGCAGATTGCCTCAGCGCCGAAGATAAATGAGACATTGCACAATCTTCGGCTCGTTATTACAAAAACATACTTCAGGGTTTATGTTGATGGAAGGTTTGTGGGTCAGCATAAAGTGAAGGAAGGTATTGATGGAAGCGGTACAGTAAAACTGACTATGTACTACGGAACAAAACTTGTAAATATGAAAATTGGTGGAACTGATGAAATTGACGAAAGGTTTTTCCCTCTTGAATTAACAGGATTTCTCAATAGTTCTTCAATCATCAAAGGGCTCGCTCTCGCAAAAGGTGAGATTGAAAATTTGAAAGAGCGATTGAAAAAAGAAGAAATACCTTTTTATGTACCTGCGTCTCAAAAAGGTAATGACCACATAGACCTTGGCACAAGCTGGACGAAATTTGGAGCCATTAAAGGATACATTGCAGCAAACTTCGGTACCTTTGGCGGAAGATGGATTTCAGCGGATAGAATTGATAGAACACGATTCTGCATGTATGTTCCTTATTCAAAATACAAGGCGCTTCATATTATTGGCACCTTTGATGGAGAGAAATTCAATGTTCCAGTAATAACAGCGCAGTTTTATAGACCAAACGCAGGTCATCCAGCAAATTTTGCCGGTAAGGTTCCATTGTATTCAGCAAAATCAGGTGCTGAGAAGATATACCCTGTGAAACTTTCAAATGGTCAGACAATAAATCTTTTTCATGTTGTAATTCCTGTTGACCCTGGAGCAATGGATTGGTTTTCAGACCTTGACGTAGTGGGTCTGGAACTTACAAAGGAAGTAAAACCTTACAGGGCATATCCTGATCCGCTTGAATATAGCTGGCACGGTGCAGGACTTCCAAGTGGCGTTCATATCTATGCTGCAACCCTTGAAGCAGTACAAACAGATATGGACATTCAGCCAGATGTTGTTGGTCATGTCTGGACAGCACCACTGAAACCATCGTACACAATAAATATCGTTAATAAAACAGATACAGCAAAAAATGTGCAGCTTGTCATTTCTACATCAGATTATGATGGCTTAGATAAATCAAGTCAGACCCAGAAGATTTTGCTTCCACCTGACAGAAAACCCGTTGTTGTAAAAATTCCATTAAATCCAGAGAGATACGGTCTTCATTATCTGAATGTGAAATGTACTTCTGAAAATGAAACCTATGTTTGTTCAAGAAATTTTGCCTACCTTCATCCTGATACAAGGGAAAGGGGAAACTGGAGTGAAGGAAAGGGAGCGATTTTTGGATACTGGAACTGGTCAGGATCTCACAACACACCTGATTTGAAAACAGAATTGATTGTGATGGCTCAGGCAGGTGCAGAGACAAACCTTACAACATACAGGAGAGCAAGTCCTGAAATCAGAGAACTGGCGGAAAAATTGGGATATGTATCTCATGCGGCATTTGACGGAGGCGTTATTTATGTCAATAGTTTTGCCTATACAAATGCAAAATATTATGACCCAAAAAATCCAGAAGCAACGCAGAAATGGTTGATTGAAGAATTGAAAAAGTATATGGTGGAAAAAAGTCCCATTAATAAGCCAGAATACATTCTGTTTTTCCCTGAACCAGGAATCGGTCCTATTACTTATGGTATCTGGCCCACCCACTACAATGAGCCAGATTATCAACTTTCTGAATCTGAACAAAAATCTTTTCAGGCACAACTTGAAAAATTCTTGCTCGGCGCAAAAGCCGTTAGAAAAGAGTGGCCTGATGTAAAAATTCTGATACCTCACGGTGACCCGCATTATACCGCATTGTTTTTAAGATTCAGCCCTGAAGCAAGAGAATTGATAGATGGAGTTGGACTTGATTTACCTGGTTTTGAAAGAACACCTGAGCAACCAGTTCATCAGGTTGTTTTGAACCGTCTCTATCCTATTCTTCAGGACATCAAGAGATATAAACCAAATCCATATCTTGTGGTGGTGGAAGGAACCTGTATTTCTTCTGCTGATTATGATACAAGTTTTGAAGATCAGGCGAATATCGCAACCAGAAACTTTCTTATTCTTATCGGTTATGGCATAAACAATCATCCAAGTTCAAATGCTCCTTTTGATTGTGCCAATTACTGGGGTGAAAATCATTATGGTGGTGGATATTGCAGCCGTCTCCCACTTGCAATGCCGAAACTTGCCTATGTTTCTTACGCAACACTTACGCGGCATATTAACAGATGTAACTTTATCAGATATGTACCCACAGGCAGTACTTCAACATACTGTCAGGAATACCGTCATTATAAAACAGGGAAACTTGTTTATGTGTTGTGGACAATAAGGGGTAAAAGGCCTGTGACAATAAAACTTGACCCTGGACAATCTGTTGAAGTGTATGATATTAACGATAACCCTGTGATTTTGAAGGAAAACAATGGAATCGCAACCTTTACAATTGGACAATCTCCTGTTTATCTTGAAGGATTGACAAAACCCATTGAACTTGTTCTTGGAGAACCAGATCACAGCGACAGTTTACCGTCAAGAATTTCAGTGAAACTTGGTAATTTAGGAGATGGTTCATGGAAGATTTCAAAAGTTCGGGATACTGAATATGAAAATACAAATAAACTTCAAATAGAAAGATTTCCTGGCGAGATGTCTATTGCGCAGGTGAAAACTGATAAAAAATTTGGTGCAAAAGCCCTGTCGGTTCATCTTGATAAACAACCGATTGACAGAAAGGTGATGCCCTATTACACAACTTTTGTGCCCGCAAAACCCATTGTAATTCCAGGAAAAGCAAGTTATATTGGAATGTGGGTTAATGCAGCAAGCGACTGGGGAAGGGTGGTTTATGTTTTAAGAGATGCAAAAGGTGAAAAGTGGATTAGTGTAGGAACAAAAGACGATTGGAACAGTGATGATATAAGGACTGCAAGTTTCTTCTGCTTTGATGGATGGAGATATATGAAATTCCCGTTACCATCAAATGCACCATACGATTGTTACAGAGAACTGGGAACAAGTTGGTGGGGGTCTTACGGTGGTGATGGGATTGTGGACCTTCCTTTGAAACTTGAAAAGATTATTGTTGAAAGGCGCTCATCAGTGATTTATGGAAACCAGCTGATTCCTGCTAACAATTCAGATGTCCTTCTGGCAGACCTTTTTGCTGAATATGAAAATAAGTCTGACGCAACAGCAGAAGCAATCAAACTGTCCAAACTGAGAATGCCAGTGCCCCAGGGAATTCCAGGTCTTGAAAATCCTATCAGTAAAATGGAAAAAGAAGGCGTACTACCATCAGCGAAAATTTTGAAGGTAGAAGATCCAGAGCAAATGCCTGATGGAACAAGGTGCCACATCTATTTTGCAGAGATAGAAAATGCAAAATCTTATAATGTGTGGGCATCTGTGTATCCTGATGGCACAGGAGCAGTGAAAATTGCATCAAATATTGTAAAGTCAGGTGCTCTTATTCAGGGTTTGAAACCTGACACTGATTTTTATCTGTTTATAACCTACAGTGATAGCGAAGGTAAATTATCGAAACCATCTCAGCCATTCAAGGTAAATCTGAAGAATAAATTTTTATATCAGTGAGCAACAATGGGTTTTTTCGGTTGTCTTTATATCATGTAGAAAAATAGTTTATGATAGTCAAAATTTTGTGGCAATTGTGACATGAAAAACTGGCTGGCGTCTTTCATAAATCACATAGCAAATGCCTTCCTTTTGTAAATCCAGCAGTGTTTTTGCCAGTATTGTTTTCAAACATTGTCCATAAATCGACGCAAGTTCGTCAAACTCCTTCTTTCTGAATTCTGGTCTCTCTTTATATTTACTAAGGCAGGCAAATGTAAATTGATGGTCTGCTGTATATTCAAATTCTGTAAAAAGAATATCAACAGTGGTCCCGAATTGATGACTTGATATGTTTCTTGTCGCATTTCTGTTTTTCCTTACAAGTTTTTCCTGTGCCTGTTGGGTTCTTAACACTGAACTGATTGTAAAACGATATAAAGGAAGATTTTGTTTTTTCAGGTTCTTCTGGAATCTTTCTCCGATGAGATTGAGCAATTTTATGGTATCAGGCGTAACATAGGCAAGAGAATCTTTTAACTCTTTGATCCTCCAGTACCTGTTTTCTTTTAATGATACAAGTTTTCCTTCCTTTGCTGCCTGAGAAACTGCTTCATCGTCAATCAGTCCTGGTACACCAAGTTTTTGAGCAACTTCAACATGATAGTCATTGACCATTATCCTCAAATCTTTTACTTCACTGGCATTAAGGAAGAAACGATTTTCAGCAAAATTCTTTCTATATTCCTGGTATTTTGCTGCCTCTTTTTTTAACTTAAGGACAGGCAATGAAATTCTGTAATATGTGAATATACAAAGAAAAACTACCACTGCGACAAGTATGACTACTACGCCAAGAACAATAATCCTTTGTTTCGTCATATTTCACCTTTATATAAAAATTTCATTAAGTCCGTATGAATTCTACACAAAAAACAAAAAATTCGCAAAACTTCTATTGATTTTTTTTCATTAAAAGGGTATTATTTTTCTAAATGGGGGAACAATGAAAAAGCATCATAATGAAAAAAATTCAAACGCGATATCCAGAAAATCCTCTATCCAGAAAAAAATCAGAAAAGAATACCTTGTTGAAGAAAAAATTCTGAAAGAACTCAATGACTCGCAGGTTTATGTTGATTTTATTGATACGATGCTTATTGTTCTTGGAAAAGACCAGTCAGTTCTGAAAATCAATAAAAAGGGATGTGAAATACTTGGCTATCCAGAAAAAGAGATTATTGGGAAAAAGTACTTTGATAATTTCATTCCTGAAAGATTCAGAAACGAGATGAAGGAATTTTTTAATGCTCTTGTTTCAGGAAAAAAGATGTTGAGAAAATACTTTGAAAATCCTGTGCTGACAAAGACCGGTGAAAGATTGATTGCATGGCGCAACGCAGTATTAAAAGATAAAACAGGTCAAATTATTGGCACAATCAGTGAGGGACGAGACATTACAGAGCAAAGGAAAAAGGAACAAGATTTAATTCAAAAAGAAAAAATCGCAAGAACCCTTTTTGAGACAGCACCCGCAGGATACATTTGTTGTGATAAGGCATGGAAAATATACGATGTTAACAGGGTTTTTGTTAATATCACAGGTTTTCAAAAACAAGAATTAATCGGCAAACCTTTCAAAAGTTTG
>DAONMJ010000034.1:0-5767 GCA_035392545.1 bacterium | reverse complement strand
ATGTTTCATCTATCATCTCTTCCATCCCTTTGATTTTAAAGAAAAATTTTGATTTTCAGGATTGTGTTTTGGTTTTGAAGAACCATGTAAAAGAATCAAAAAAAACAACTCTTCCCAATCAAATTCTTAAAAAAATTCTTGATGACAGAATTACTGACAGTATCATCCTAAAAACAAAGAAAGGCAGAAAAGAATTATTTGTAGCAGTTGTACCGCTAAAAACAGCGCAGGGTTCAGCAGGTGCCATTGTGGGTCTGGACAAAAGAAAATCTGTGTTTACCTCTGAAGTGATAAAATTCCTTGAGAATTCTGCAAAGGCGATTTTAGTAACCCTTGACAGATGCGAATCAACTAAATTACTGCAGGATACCATCGCAAATCAGGAGGCGTTTCTCAATGCAACAGACGATATGACTTTTGTTAAAGATGTAAATTTCAGATATATCAACTTGAACAAAGCATATGCGCGATTTTTCAAAAAACCAGTCGAAGAAATTCTTGGTAAAACAGATTTTGAACTGATGGAATACAGCGCAGCAAAACGATGCCTCGAAACAGACCACCAGGCACTGAAAGAAGGAAAACTGGTCATTAATGAAGAAATTGTTGGTGAAAGGGTTTATGAAACAAGAAAATTCCCTGTAAAACTGCAGTCAGGAGAAACAGGTGTGGGCGCTTTTATCAGGGATATTACTGAAATGAAGCAGTCGAAACAGAAAATTGAAAAACTTATGTGGATGTATTCAATGCTTTATCAGGTCAATCAGGCAATTGTAAGGGCAAAAAATACGCAACAATTGTTTTCCGATGCCTGTGAAATTGCCTGCAAAGAAGGAAATTTTGTTCTTGCCTGGATAGGTATTGCGGACTACGAAAAGAACATTGTTGCGCCTGTTGCTGGTTCAAGACAGAAAAGAGAGTATTATAAAGATATTAAAATTTCTCTTGACCCACTTGTTCCAGAAGGTAAGGGACCTACTGCACGTTCAATTAGAACAGGCAAAATTTGTATCTGTAATAATATCCTTGAAGATGAAAAAATGAAATCATGGTGGCAAAGGGCAAAAAAATATGGATTTTGTTCTTCTGCTGCTGTGCCATTAAGAGTACATGGGAAAGTAATTGGTGCATTGAATTTTTATTCAGACCAGCCATATTTCTTTAACAGAGATATTGAAAAACTTTTGTTTGAGGTTTCTACTGATATCGGATTTTGTATTGAAAAATTGAATGCCGAAGATATAAGAAAGAAAGCAGAAAAAAAACTGCGTGAAAACGAATTGCACCTTCGTTCAATTTTTGATTACTCGCCGTATCCTGTGGCAGAACTGGATTGTTCGCAGATAAAAAACGCATTTAAAAAGATTAATCCGCAGGACCTTGAAAAATATTTTGTTGAGAATCCCGCAACTATTGATACATTGAAAAAATCCATCATGATTCTAAACAGCAACAAACAGATGTTTGAATTTTTTAATACCACACAAATTGAAAAACTGTCTGAATTTCTGTCAAAAGTCGTCGTTGAACCAGAAATTATCAGATGCCTGATATCTGAAAAAAAGTGCGAGCAATTTCAGACAAAGATTGATTGTGATGAAAACATCAAAAAAGAAGTTCTTATCAATGTTACTTTGCTGCCAGGACATGAAAAAGATTGGTCAAGGTTACTTGTTTCAATGATTGATATTACTGAACGCATTTATATGGAACAAAACCTTAGAGCAACACTCAGCAGATTTCAGGGATTTTTTGATACAGCAGCAACTGGTATGGGTATTCTCGATCTTGAAGGCAGACCCATTGCATTGAACAAACGCATATGTGAAATGCTCGGATACGAGCATCAAGAACTGATGAAAATGAAACTTACAGATGTCGTGCCACCTGAAGATAGAGAAACTGTAGAAAAAATTTATGAAAAACTGGCAAAAGGTGAAAGCATACACTATGAAACAGTGGAAAGAAAGTATGTAAGAAAAGATGGTTCAATTATGTATGCCTATGTTTCTGCAGGATTGATTTATGACCATATCTTGAAAAAACATTGTGTTACAGCAGTTGTAGTTGACATAACAAAGCAAACACAATACCTGCAACAGATTGAAAGAATTCAAAATCTTTTGAAGGCGTATGCAGAGTGTAATGAAATTATTGCAAAAGCAAAAGAAGAACAAGAGATGCTTGTTTCAATCTGCAATGAACTAACAGGAGCAAATTTAGGTTTTCTTTTCATTGTTTTAAGGGTGGATTCTAATTTTGATGTTGTTGCGTGTTCAGAAGGTAATACGGATTTTCTATCAGAACTTAAAAATTTATTTATTGCAGAACGAAAAGCATGTCCAACAGTTGATTCATTGTTTGAAAACAAATTTCTTGTTATCAACGACATAATGAGCGCTGATTATTCAGATAAATGGAAACAACTTGTACTTCAGCACGGTTTTCATTCGGCTGCAGTATTTCCTATTGTTTTTGAAGGCAATAGCATCGGTAGTTTAACCATCTATTCATCTGACAAAAACGCATCCAGAGAGGAAAATGAGATTTCTATTCTCCGTGCTATTGTTGAAGATGTAGGATACGGAATAACAATGATACGAGCAAGAAAAGAAAAAGAGTCAGCAACAATGGGTCTTCAACAAAGTTATGAGCGACTTCAAAAAACAATAGAAGGTATTTCACTGGCGATAGCAAAAATCGTTGAAGCAAGAGACCCTTACACAGCAGGTCACCAGAAACGTGTTGCGCAATTATCTTTGGCGATAGCAAAAGAAATGGGACTGGCAGAAAACATTGTTCAGGGAATAGGAATTTCTGCAATCCTTCACGATATCGGGAAAATTAGTGTTCCTGTAGAAATTCTTGTTAAGCCAGGGAAACTTGCAGAAGATGAATTTAATATTATTAAACTTCATTCTGGCATAGGTTATGAAATTTTGAGGCAGATTCCTTTTCCATGGGATATTGCGAGAATTGTGTTACAGCACCATGAAAGATTGAATGGGTCTGGTTATCCAGATGGAATCATGGAAAATGACATTTTGCAGGAAGCAAAAATTATTGCTGTTGCTGATGTGGTTGAAGCAATGGCTTCTAACAGACCTTACAGACCCGCTTTAGGTATTGATGTAGCCCTTAATGAAATCAAAAATAAAAGTGGCATTCTGTTTGACTCTGAAGTTGTTGATATCTGTATCAGGTTATTCAAGGAAAAAGGTTTTTCTTTTGACTGAAGGGAGGTGGATTTATGTTTTTTAGAAAAAAAACAAAGTTCAAGCCAGGTGATATTGTTTATCATCGCAATACTTTTGAAAAAGGAAAAATTTTAAGGCAGGACGCTCTGGACCAGAAAAAATGGGTGGTTGAGTGGGGTACGAGTGTGAAAACGCATCTGGAAGAAGAATTGATGTCCCATGACGAATTTGTATCTTCTGAAATTGATAAAAAAACGAAAATTTAGTTTTTTCACGGGGGCTGGTAATGAGCAAACTTGTCAGGTTTCTATATCAACTTGCAAGGACAGCAAACGATATTGAAAAGTTTTCAAGCGGAGACCCGAAGAAGATAACAAGAAGAATAAAGAATAAGATTATCGGCAGAAAATTGGGAAGCAAGATATATCGTTGGCCCAAAATATGATGTGTTAATTTAACGTCACTATTGAATAATTCAAAAAAGCCGCAAAGGTAACCCATGCAAGATACGGCATAAGCAAAAAAGCAGAAAGTATGGAGATTTTTTTGAATACCAAAATAGCAATGAGTATAGCAATCCACAAAACGAATATTTCAATAAGAGATAAAACAGGGTTCTGCAGTCCAAAAAATAAGACAGACCATAATATGTTCAATATCAATTGAATGGCAAAAATCAAAAAAGCCATTCTTTTTAATGATTTTTCCATTTCAGCAGTCCACACCATAAAGAGTGAAATGCCCATCATTATGTAGAGAAGTGTCCAGACAGGAGCAAATATCCAGTCAGGCGGATTAAAAATAGGTTTATTCAGGGTTCTGTACCAGTTTCCAACAGAACTTGAAGTAAAGATAGATCCGATGGCACCTGCCAGCAAACAGAGAACAATTGAAGCCGCAAGTTTCAGAAATTTTTTGTATAGCATTATTTCTATTCTTTTTCTGCCAGAGAATCAAAAAACTCCACAATGTCTTTCCAGTTTTCTCCTGACATAAATTTCATTGCTGCGCGTGGATGCTGGTTTAACTGGCCTGTGAGCATATAAGGGATATCAAATCCCCAGCGTAGTTGAGACCTCAATGGTTCAATCCAGTCCCTGATGCATTGCAGTACTGGCCGCAGGTGAAATTTCGGATTGTGCAGGAACCCAAGAAGTAATTCAATCTGGCAGTTCCCTGCACCCCGACCAAGGCCTGCCATACTTGCATCAAGCCAGCTTGCGCCAAGAATAAGCGCTTCAATGGTATTGGCGTAAGCAAGTTGCTGGTTGTTATGTGTGTGTATACCCACTTCCTTTCCTGTTGCCTTTGCGTATTTTAAGTATTTTTTTGTCAGATCTCTGATCTGTTCACTGTATAGAGCGCCGAAACTATCAACAAGATAAATGACCCTTACCTCTGATTTTGCAATGACTTCCAGTGCTTCGTTCAATTCTCTATCCTGGACTGTGGAAATTGCCATCAAATTTAGTGTTGTTTCATATCCTTTATCGTGGGCATCTTTTATCATATCAAGTGCTGCTGGTATCTGATGGATATAAGTTGCGACACGCACCAGGTCAAATACACTATCTTTTGCAGGTAGAATATCCTGGTGATAATCTGTTCTTTCTGCATCAGCCATTACAGACAGTTTCAAATCTGTATTATTGTCACCGACAATTTTTCTCACATCATCCTCATCACAGAATTTCCATGGACCGAATTCAGTGGGCGCAAAAATTTTTTTTGATGATTTGTAGCCAAGTTCCATATAGTCAATGCCAGCTTCCACGCATGCTGTGTACACTGCTTTTACAAATTCATCGTCAAACTTGTGATCATTCATCAATCCGCCATCACGAATAGTGCAATCAAGAACCTTGATATCAGGTCTGTATGTAACCCAGTCACCCTGTTTTGTTATCCTTACAGGATTTCCTTTCTGTTGTTTTGCCATATTTGCTCCTCTATTGGTTGCGAAATTGCGAAGAAATTATACCACACATTTTTAAACAATAAATTCATCATGGATGCAGAAGTATAAAATTAACTCCATGTTTTTTCTTATCCCGTTGCTGCTATTTACAAACTTTTTCCTGTAATTTTTCCTCTTCAAAACTGCATTTTTCTTTATCCCCTTTATAAAACGCCACCTCTTATTCACTTCCATATAAACCCTAAGCTTTCTTTTTCCCTTTGCAAAATTCCTTCTTTTATCTTCCCTCTTTACAAATATTTTTTCTATTTCCCTCTTTTCAAAATTCCTCCTTTCGTTTTCCCCTTTATAAAATCCTCCTTCCATTTCCCTCCTTTTCAAATTCCTCCTCCCATTCTCCCCCTTTACAAAGTCCTTCTTTTGTTTCCCCCCTTTATAATTCCTCTCTTTTTTCCCCCTTTATAAAAGGGGGATTAAGGGGGATTTCTGAAATCCATCCCGGCCTTCCTCTACCCTCTCGTTTTCCCCCTTTACAAATTCCTCCTCCAGGTTTCCCCCTTTATAAAAGGGGGATTAAGGGGGATTTAAAATTGTACTGCCCCCCATTTGTCAAGAGCAAAATAAGGGAGAATTCAGAGTCCTGGTTAAAGGT
>DAONMJ010000033.1:0-16405 GCA_035392545.1 bacterium | reverse complement strand
TCATCATTAGGATATATGACGCCAGTGGAATTTGAACAAAAAGAGATAAAACAATCACCTTTAACCAGGACTCTGAATTCTCCCTTATTTTGCTCTTGACAATCGGAGGCACTACACAATTTCAAATCTCTTTCCTATTGAACATCCATTTTCCATTGGTTGTTCTAATGGTACCAAATGAATTTGCAACGCCCTATCCTTTAAACAACACAATTTCAGCCCCACAGAAAAAAGTTTGTCTTTCTAACCTGGTAGCCCAAATTTTTTGTCAATGAGTTCAGAAATTGCCTCTATTCTTTCAATCTCACCAGGTGGGGAAATTTCGTCTGAAACACCAAGTATGAGACGTGGCATAAACATTTCAATGGTCCTTTCGGTGAAAGAGAGAAGTTCTTTCAGCGGGAATGACGGAAGAAAGAAAATTGCAGGAATCAGGTCAAGTACAACCATACCCTGTGTTGCCTGATTTATCTCTTCAAGTGTCATATCACACATTGGCGCAGGTGTCAGGGCTTCAACTGCGTGTAAACCTGATTCTTTCAAATAGGGTAAAATTAATCTTGAATTTCCGTCCCAGTGACTGTGGACAAATCTGTTGTTTTCAGTCATCAACTGGCTTATTTTCTTCCATCTCGGAATCACATATTTTTTAAGGATTGGTGGTGGTGTGAACTCATTGGTAACATGATCACCGAGATTAAAAATTCTGCAGGGTAGTTTCAATGCTTCCCTTGCGATTCTCATATCTCTTTCGTCGCATGCTTCCATGTATTTATTAAATTCAGAAGGATAATCATTCAACAAATAGTATGTATTCAAAAGTCCTGCGTGCCTCTTAATCAAATCAGTAAAACCAGTGCTTGGCAGAAAAACTGTTGGTTCTGCCCTCTGACCGACCCTGTTTGCTGCTTCTTCAAAAAGTTCAGGTATTGCCACAGCATTAAAATGATTCTCAAGATGCGTAAGAATTTTCAGATCTTCAACTGTTTTTACTGGAAATTCAACAATTCTATTATTGTCAGAATACCCCATTCCACCAGGAACAATCTGATAAACGGTTTTCAATATCCCCTTTTCTGTCTTCGTAATAAATTCTGTATGGTTTCTATCAACCGGTCTTTCAAACGTTTCAACAGTGGTCGTATAATAATAATGGAGCCCTGAAGAAGCTGCATATCTGACAGAACATTTCAATCGGTCATATATTTCAAGGTCGGTTAAGTCACGAAATCTGTCGGGTAATGTTCCTTTCGCTCTGTGAAACAAAATCCAGGTCTCAAGACGTGGTTGCCAGAAAATTGATTCTGCTTTTCCTTCAAAAATTGCAAGGTTCAATTGCTTTCTGGTCATACTCACTCCTTTCTGACAATTTGACTGGTTTATCTTTGAAACTTAATATAGGATATAACAGGAGGAAAATCAAATATATTAGCGTATTAATTGTTGTCCTATGGTTCACTTGTTCAGCATAGCAAAAAGACAACTACCAGTACAGCCACAAATCTTCCCATAAAAAATCCTCCGGGTATTATCGTCACTGCTGGTGCCGAAGAATGCGCTGGAGAAACAAAAGAAAATTTTCCAAAAAACATCAATCAGTGGCTTGTAAAACACAATTCGGACCAGTTTTATGAAAAACTGTGGGTAAGATGTAAATTGAGTTTTTATCACAAAAATTTTAATCCATTACAAGAACTTTTGCCCCTGCTTTTGTTCCTGTCTTCAAATCCTTCAATGCCTGGTTTGCTTCATCAAGGGAATATGTTGTAATCTGTGGTTTGATCGGAATATTTGCAGCAATCTCAAGAAATTCTGCGATATCCCTGCGTCCCACATTGGCAACTGACTTAATTTCTTTTTCCATCCACAGATGTGTTTCATATTTAATTTCTTTCATGATGTCTATATCTTTGTTTTCTTTTCTGATAGCATTGATAACAAGCCTGCCACCTTTTTTAAGATTTCCCAGTGCTGAAAGTACAGGAAGCCATGCAGGGGTTGTATCAATGGCAACATCGATCAATTCTGGTGGATGCTCTGTAATCTGACCTGCCCAGTTTGCACCAAGTTGAAGCGCAAGTGCCTGTTCTTTTTCGGAACGGGTAAATACAAATATCTTTGTTTCTCTGTACAGGCATTTTGCAATTTGAATGACAATGTGTCCTGAAGCACCAAACCCAAAAAGTCCGATGGCACCAGATTGTTTTGCGCCTGTTAACCGCAAAGAACGCCAGCCAATTGCTCCTGCGCACAGTAGTGGCGCTGCTTCAATATCAGAAAAAATGTCAGGAATTTTATAAATAAAATCTTCGTAGGCAGCCATATACTCAGCGTAACCACCATGCGCATCCCTGCCTGTGGCTTGAAAAACATCACAGAGATTTTCGTGCCCTTCAATACAATAACTACACTTACCACATGATTTAAAAATCCAGCCAACTCCAACCCTGTCTCCGGTTTTGAACTTTGATGGGTTTTTTACTTCAACAATTGTTCCAATAACCTGATGCCCAGGAATAACAGGATAAAATGAGGGTGCAGTCCTACCCTCAATTTCATCAAGGTCTGTTCTGCAAACACCGCAGGCATTTATTTTTATAAGCAGCTGTCCTTCTTGTAATGTTGGTTCTGGCATTTCAACAACTTTCAATGGATCTTCCTGCAAAACATCAACAATTTTTTCAATCACCATTGCCTTCATCATTTCTCCAGTTGTCTGTCAACAATAAGTACTCCCTTTGATTTCAGGTATGCTTTAAGAGCAGGTATGGAAATAATTCTAAAGTGAAAAACACTTGCTGCAAGAAGGATGGTTGCACCTGCTTCCACAGCATGATAAAAATCCTCAAGATTGCCTGCACCACCTGAAGCAACAATTTCTGCAGAAACTTCTTTTTTCAAAGCCCTGATGATAGGCAGGTCATAACCAGATTGCGCTCCATCGCCTCTTTTGCTTGTTGGAAGTATTACTGATACACCGTAATCATCAACCTGCTTTGCCCACTCAACAGCATCTTTCCCTGTGGGTGTTCTTCCGCCATCTATGTAAATTTCATAGCCAGATGGCATGGCAGGATTATGGTCAACATCAATGGCAACTGTTATTCTTTCAGAACCAAATTCTTTCACCAGTTGTTTGATAAAATCAGGATTCCTGAACCCTGCTGAAGCAACTGAAATTTTATCAGCACCCGCCTTAATCACTGATTCAGCAATGTTCATATCAGATATTCCACCACCCACAGTAAATGGAATTGTCACAACCTCTGCCACCCTGCGTACAACATCAATCAGGGTTGGTCTTCCTTCTACTGTTGCAGTAATATCAAGAAGGGCTATCTCATCAGCACCCTGTTTACAATATGCAACCGCACATTCCACAGGGTCAGCAACATCTTTGATGTCAACGAAATGAACACCTTTGACTACCCTTCCACTTTGCATGTCAAGACATGGCATAATTCTGACTGGTTTTTGCATTTTTCCTCCTGTTAATTTTAATTCTACTCTATGATGAAATTAAATACAACTTTAACTTGATACTTATATTTCAAGTCAAAATATATTGTAAATTAAGAGAACTATGTATAAAAAGATTAAAAAGAGATGATAAAAAAATTAACATTTTTTCATAGTTGGAGTTTTTATTTTATTTTTCCGTTATTTTTTATCAAAGATACATAGAGAAATAAGATTTTTTTAATATTAGCAATCCGAATATTGAATTTTGTCCTTGCGAGATGTTTCTGGCATCATTAAAAACATTGTGCCTGAAACAAAAGGCGATATGAATAATGATGGTGTAGTTGATATCACTGATGTCATAAAAGTCCTGAGAAAAGCCATTAATCTTGAGTAAATTTGTTTGCGGATTTTATCAGGGTTTTTTGCAGTTTAATGATTTGCACTGGAGGTGATACTTTTCAGATTTTTCACAATGACAAACCCCAGAACAATGATTACAATTAACATACTGACAGTTAAAAAATTTTCTGTTTTTCTCGAATTTCTCAAAAAAAGAAACCCTGTAGTGGGGGTTATTTTCTTGATTTCCAGCGTACACCACAGTGATTATTCCCTTCAAGTATGGCTGATATTTTGCAAAATCATACACAGGTCAGAAAGGTCTGGTTTTGAATTTATAAGTACTTCTGTGTTAAGTTTCACTTCACAAATATCTGCTTTTTCATCGCTCTGATAAATTTTTCATCAACTACCAGCAAGAAAATATACTGCAAAAATCAGGGAAATAATGTACATCAAAGGATGAACATCCTTAAATTGTCCCTTTGCCATTTTCAAAACAGTATAAACAATAAATCCATATCCGATACCGTGGGAAATAGAATATGTAAAAGGCATTGCAAGAATGATGACGAAGGCAGGAATCGCTGTGTCCAGTTGTTCAAAATCAATCTGTGTAATTGCCTGCATCATTAAAAATCCGATAATGACAAGCGCAGGAGCAGTCGCCTGGGATGTAATCATGGAAGCAACTGGAGCAATAACAATACTCAAAAGAAATAAAACTCCAACAACAATTGCAGTAATACCTGTTCTACCACCTTCCATGATACCTGCTGCTGACTCAATGTAGGAAGTGTTTGAACTTGAGCCAAAAAAACCGCCAAGCATTGCGCCAATGGCATCAATGCCGAGAATCGCCTTCAGTTTCTCAATACTGCCCTGTGAATCAACAAGTTTTGCCTGATATCCAATGGCAGTCACAGTACCAAGGGTATCAAAAAAATCCACAATAATAAAAGCAAAGAGCGAAGGGATAAGCGAAAGTTTCAAAGCACCAACAACATCAAGTGCTCCTACAGTTGAAAAATCCAGCGTATTGATAGTGGCAGGTAATTTAGAAAGACCGGCAAGGAATGAAAGAAACGCAGTAATCAGAATGCCACCAATGATTGCACCCTTAATTCTTAATGCCACAAACACAGCAGTGATAAGAATTCCGCAGCACGAAATAATGGTTGAAATTTCTGAAAAATTACCTGGCGATGGTAAAAGGGTGTTCCTATCTATTATTACAATGCCAGCATGCATCAAACCAATGTAAGCAAGAAACATTCCGATGCCGACTGCTATGGCATGTCTCAATGGAACTGGAATCGCATTCATCACTGCTTCCCGTAGTCCCACCAACACCAGGATGAATACAATCAAACCATTGATGAAAATCAAACCCATTCCGACCTGCCATGAAACACCCTGTCCTATAACAATACTGTATGTGAGGACACTATTAAGTCCCATTCCTGCAGCAAGTGCCAGCGGAAAATTGGCAACAATTCCCATAATAATTGAAGTCAATCCAGCAGCAAGTGCTGTGCCAACAACACAGGCATTAAACGGCACGCCTGCATCCTTCAAAATTACAGGATTAACAAAGAGAATATATGCCATTGTTAGATATGTGGCAAAACCAGCGCGTAGTTCAGTGATCCAGTTTGTATTTCTTTCAGAGAATTTAAAGTATCGCTCAATTTTTCTTATCATAACGCTCCTTTATTGGCGATATCTGTAAACACTTATATCAAGGATTCCTTCTTTTGATTCAATCTTTACCCTTTCGTCTGTCGGTATGCAACCTATTTTCAACAACATCTGTTTCTTATTTTCGTCAAGGTCATCTGCAACCATATGAATTTCTGAAGCGTTATTGTTCTTTGCATAATCAATCGCTGTTTTATAGAAATTCAGTAAAACCTTTTTGCCAGTTCCTGGAATGCAAAATCCATCAATCTGGGCAATGTTGTTATCGTGAAACACAATACTCACAATGCCCACGAGAAATTTCCTGCATACTGCAACAAACCAGGCTCCATTTTCTTCTAATTTTTCATAATGCGAGTAAAGACCCATGCAGGAACGTTGTGTGTACCATCGAGTAGAAAACAATCCTGCATTTAGGTCAAGCACCGGTTCGTCATAGGGAATGGCCACAAGAGGAATAACCTGAAGCCTAAAACGAGAATCACCGCGCAGGATACTAATCTTACCGGTTTTTATTGAAGAAAGATACTTATTAAAAAAAACTTCTGGGGTATTTCCGCTGGAATTTCTGAGCATAATTTTTGTTCCCGTCAGGTAATGCCAGCCAAACGAATAATACAGTCTTGCTGCCGCTGGATTTGAAGTTCCAAGAAACAACCATTTTCCGCCACTATCTTCAAATGTTTTGATTGCCATGGAACAAAGTATTCTTGCAATTCCTTTACCCCTGTATTGTTTTAATGTTGCAACCTCACCTATACCACCAATACGTTTATCAAATTTGCTGATTGTCAGATGAACTGTTGAAACGATTATGGTTCCGTGTTGCGCGATAAACAAAAAATCTCTGTTAAAATTTCTGTCTTTGCCAGTAAGAATGGATAACAAACCCTGATTCACAACATGCTCATCGCCAAAAATCTCAACCCAGAATTCCAGCAGTTTATCAATCAAATGTCTTTCTGCTGGAATATCTATTTTCTTAAATGAAAAACTTTTTTCAGCCATGTCCTGAAATCATTTTACATCTTTTTCTTTTTTTAAGGAAACTGAATAAACTATTTTGCAAACTTATTCGTCCATTATATAACTGAATGAAATGGTTCCTCCATTTAAAGGACCCGGCAACAGCATTTATCCTCAAGATGCATAGCCGGGTCCCTGTGTTTTTTGACATATTTGTAACACAGGACTTATAATACAAAGCAGGGATAATTTTATGGTCAAAAAGGAAAAACATGGAAAATGAAACAAAACAAAATCCTGATGAAACAAAAACGATCATGATTGTTGAAGATGATGACACGATAAGAAAAATCCTCGTGATAGAGTGTAAAAGAAAAGGGTTTGACGTGCTTGAATACAGGGATGCAGCATCAGCAATGACTGGTATTGACAGAAATAAACCACGGATTGACGCAGCGGTTGTTGACCTGATGAATCTCGGTTATGGCGGTAACCTTGGCGAGTATCTGAGGAAGTATCAGGAATACACTGAAACAAAAGTCATTTATTATTCTGCTCTTACTGAAAAACAATTCAATCGAAATATTCTTGATGTGCCCAAGACTTATTATGTTCACAAAATACCAGGTAGCATAAAAAAAGTAATGGAAATTCTTGAAACGATTTGAAAACAAAAAAGGAGTATACCATGCCAAACTATAATGACGCACCGCAGGTGATTGATAATTTTATTTATAAGCTTTATAAACGAACCAAACCTTCGATGGCTGTGGAAACAATCAAAGATGGAAAATTTTTCCAGCAGTGGAGAGATACATTAAAAGCAAAAATTAGAGAGTTACTGGGAGAATTTCCTGAACCTGCTCCGCTCAAACCGCAATTATGTAGCACAGAAGAACTTGATACTTTTATACGGGAGAAATATCTCATACAGACCGAGCAGGACTGCTGCATGCCACTCTATCTTCTGACACCAAAAACAGATGAAAAAAAATTACCAGCAATTCTTTGCTGCCATGGACATGGTCCCAATGGTAAAGATCCTGTTGCTGGAGTTCATTTCAGACAACCAGAACGACTAAGCAATATCAACACCCATAATTATAATTATGGTGAAATAATGGCACGACGCGGCTATATCACCATAGTTCCTGACTGGCGGGGCTTCGGTGAACGATGTGGATATTATGATAATGTATTTCCAGGCAGGGACAAATGCAATGTATATTTCATTCAACACCTGATACTTGGCAGAACACTCCTTGGTGGTAATATTTTTGACGGAATGCGAGCAATCGATTTTCTTTTGACAAGGAAAAATGTTGACCCTGATAGAATCGGGTGTATGGGACTTTCTCAGGGTGGAACAATGACAACATACATCACGCTTCTTGACGATAGAATAAAAGCCGCAGATATCATCTGTTATGCCACAACCACTGAACATTACGCAATCAACAGGCCTAATTTCTGCGGAAGTCAGCTTGTCCCTGGACTTTACAGATATGCTGATGTCGGTGATGTTATCGGTGCCATTGCACCACGACCTTTGTTGATTGAATCAGGAGCCAGTGATACCTGTTTCTGGCTTCACTCTTCTCTACAGGCACATGAAAAAGCAAAAAGAGCATATAAACTTGCAGGAAAGGAAGAAAATTTGTGGATTGAAGTATTTCCAGGAGAACACAGTTTTGCTGCAAACAAAGCATTTGAGTTTTTTGACACTTACTTGAAGAGATGAAAAAAAGAAAAAAGGTTGTGATATTATGCCTCTGTACGCTCATTTTTCTATGGATTTTTATCCCTGTTATTACTGGCATCTGGGCAAACACAGCGTCTGATGGAAAGGTAAAACTTTTCTTCTTTCTCACCCCGCCTGGAGCAAAACTTGTCAATTTTCACTGGAAAATCCTTGAAAAACCCCTGTTATCTTTGAAACTATCCGGTTCATTGAAGGTGCCATGGAAAAGCATAATATTTGGATCACAGCAATTACTTGCATTTCAGGCACCTGCAAACATCAATCTTCCGCAGGGTAAGTCGAGGGTGAATTTTTCAGGTGAAATACAGGGAAATTTCAAAACTGGCCAGATCAACATCAAAAATGGGAATATATGGCTTGAGAAATTCGGAAGGATTTTTGTTTCTGGAAAACTGGTGCAATGGGGCAAGGAAATATGCGAGATAGAAGGTAATGTAAAAGATTTTGCTATAGACGAGTTCAGGACAATGCTTGGTATTCAAAACCTTCCTTTTGCAGGAACAATGACAGGAAAACTCTCAGTCGTGATAAATAAAGACACAGTGAAATTGTTAAAATTTGATATTGATTTCAACAAATTATTACTACAGGAATACAGTCATCCCCTGTCAGGTCATGCAAAGGGCACGTACGATTTCCTGCAAAAAAAGTGCCTTATAGAAACTGGAAATATTTTTACTGAATCAGGAGGAAAACTTTTTTTGAAAGGCATTATCAGTCCTGAAGATTTCAGCGTTAAGATTGAATCTGAGGGGGTAAATCTTGAAGAAATTATTTCGCAATTACCTGAGAAATGGAGAGAAAAATTCAAGGTCAAACCCGATGCAAAGATTTCTATCAATGGAGAGGGTGAATGGAAAAGGACTGAGAAATTACCACTGTTTTCAGGAGTGTTTGCAATCCCGGACAAAATACAGTACAAAAATTTTTCCTGTTCATCCCTTCTGATAGAAGGTTCTCAGGAAACAGAACAGATTACTGTTTCTGCCTCAAACATTGACATTGGTAAAATCAATTGCGATAGTATAAGTGGAATAATCACAAAGGAAAATGGAAAATACAGGGGTGATTTCACATTCACATTTTATGGGGGTTCAGGAAATATGGTATTGGTCACTACCCAGGATACCCCGATCAGGGTTTATGCGAAAGCACATGTTCAAAAAATCAATCTTGAAAAACTCATTCACAGTCTGAACCCTGACATTCTTATCACAGGGGCTGTCAATGTAATATGCTTCCTTGAACTTGGAGTCAAAAATTTTTCCATGCAGGCAAAAATTGACAATGTCCCTGGAATGCCTTTTTCACAAAAACTTAATATCGGCGCGGTAAAAGCACTTGCAAGTCTGGGTTCATCAAGTTTTGCCGGTAGCATTGGTAGACAATTTGGTAGCAACAATTTTTATTACAGGAAATTGAGCGGTGTTATCAGTTTAACCAATGGTCAGTTAACAATAGAAGGAACAGCAAAACGCGCAGGCAACAACGATTACCTTATCACATCTGAAATTTTCGGTTCTGGCATCAATGTCCTTGTAGACAGAAAAAATAATTCAATACATGTTGAAGATTTGAAACGAAGAATTCTCAATGCCATGCAACAGAATAAAGCACAATTCAAACTTTCATAAAAAGGGGGGGTACTGTGGAAAAACAAACTATTGGATTGATTGTTGGAAATAGATCATGTTTTCCTGAAATACTGTGTAAGGCAGGAAGAGAAAGAATGATAAAAATCCTTGAAAAAACAGGCGTGGAAGTCATTGCTCTTTCTGAAAATGACACAAGATATGGAAAGGTTGAAACATGGCAGGACGCAAAAAAATGCGCTGCTCTTTTCAAAAAAAACGCAGACAAAATAAGCGGTATCATTGTTACACTTCCAAATTTTGGAGATGAACAGGCAGTCGCAGACACAATACGGCTTTCAAACCTTGATGTACCTGTTCTGATTCACGCCTATCCAGATGAACCAGAAAAAATGGACCCTGCAAACAGAAGGGATAGTTTCTGCGGTAAAATTTCGGTTTGCGGCAATTTGAAACAGTATGGTATCAGGTACTCTCTCACGAGAAATCACACAGTTTCTCCAGAAGAAGAAGATTTTCAATATGACCTTGAAGAATTTCTTGCTACCTGCCGGATTGTCAGAGGTCTGAAGAATTTAAAAATTGGAGCAATAGGCACAAGACCTGACCCGTTCAAGACAGTCAGATACAGTGAAAAAATTCTTGAAAATAATGGCGTATCTGTGGATGTTATGGATCTTTCAGAACTTTTTGCTCTAACAAATAAACTTAACGATAGTGATGCAAGAGTTAAAAGAACTTTTGAAGAATTTGCCAACTATCATAAAGTGCAAAAGGAAAAAGAAGCCGTAATGAAAATGGCAAAACTGATAGTATCCATTTCTGACTGGATAGAAACAAAAGAACTGAAAGGGTTTGCCTTCCAGTGCTGGACATCCATACAGGAAAATTATGGTATATTTCCGTGTGGGGTCATGAGTTATTTCAGTCATAAAATGATACCTGCTGCGTGTGAGGTTGATGTGACGGGACTACTATCAATGTACATTCTGCAACTTGCATCAGGAAAACCCAGCGCAATAGTTGACTGGAACAATAACTATGGTAATGACCCTGATAAGGCAGTACTGTTCCATTGCAGCAATTTCCCAGTAGAAATTCTTGATACACCCATTATGACGCATCATGTCATTCTCGAACAGACAGTTGGAAAGGAAAAAACATTTGGAGCAGTTGAAGGAAAAATAAAACCAGGACCTTTATCTTTGTTAAGATTAACAACAGATGACTGCGATGGAGAAATAACAGGTTATGTTTGTGAAGGAACAATAACAAAGGAGTCGCTGAAAACCTTTGGTGGTGTCGGAGTCGCAAGAATTGATAATCTGCAGGAACTTTTGATGTTCATCTGTAAAAACGGCTTTGAACATCATGTGGCAATAAACCTTTCGCACACAGCCGGACCGATATTTGAGGCACTTGCAATATACAAAGGATGGGACATTTATCCTCACATATGACAGGTGTTTTGATGCATATTGAAAATTGATTGAAACGCAAGTATCGCAAGTTGATGGCTGGTTTTTGATGCTGATGAAATTTCAGGTAATATAAAAAGTTCTGCCCTTATTGAATTAAGTTTCAAAAGAGATGTAAAGTGAGGGAAAAATTTCATATTCCCATACCAGTAAATTAAGTCGCGATTGTTTATAGCAACAGGTATTCCGTCTACAGACACATACCTGATGTACAGAGGAAGCACTGGAATACCATGTTTTATCGCAGCCCGAAAAAGAGTTTTTTTGAATGGAAGAATTTTTTCTCCATTTGTGCTTGTACCTTCTGGAAACAGAACAACATTGAGATTTTCTTCCAGTACATTAGAAATTGTTTCAAGGTCCTTCATGAGTCGGCTTTTCTTCCTTCTTTCAACAAACAAACTTCCTCCCATCCTTGCGAGAGTGCCGAGAAAAATATCTTTTGCAATTTCCACTGAAGTAATAAATGCCGCAGGGAAAAAAGAAGAAATAATCAGAATATCAATGTAAGAAACATGATTACTGACAATGAGATAAGATGTATTTTGAAAGGGTGAAACATGACCATACCTTTTTACTTTTATACCAAGATACCTGAGACCAACTCTTGTAAAATAAGAACAGTTCACGCAGAGATTTTTTCGTCTGCTGGAACGCTTTGAAAAAATCGCAACGAAGCATGCCACTAAAATATAAAGAAAGATAAGACCTGCAAGAGAAAAAAGTTTTAGAAAAAATGTAATTTTCTTCATCAGACATCGTATTTTTTTTCGATGGACTTTTTCAAATTATTCATATCAAGCACCGTGAAAAAATCCACACATTTGAAGGATTTATCAAGCGCTGGTTCTCCACATACAAAAGCACCTGATTTAAGATAAAAATTTAGAAGTGGGGGAATCAATGATTGTGCAACAGAAGCAGATTGGTCATCAAGTATCAACTGTCTTTTGTATTCTGTAAATGAAGGTATCCTGAAATTTCTTGTGGGTTCCACCATTAACTCGTCTGGTGCTTTAAAGTGTTCCATTAAATAAAGATATAAAAGGGCGATTTCCTTTTTATCCATTGTTTTCACGCTTGAACAACCAAAAAGATACCTTGTACCACTGAGTTTTATGTATTCAACGAGCCCGCGCCATAACATACTGATAATGACACCTGTTCTGTACTGTTTGTCAACACATGCTCTTCCAAGTTCAAGTTTGATACCAGGGAGATTGAGAAAATTTTTGATATTGAATTCCTGCGCCGAATAAAAACGTTTTGAGAAGATTGATAGATTGAGCCTGTATGTACCCGCATATTTTTGTTTTTCTTTATCAAAAATTACCAGATGGTCACAGATAAAGTCAAATTCGTCTATATCCTTTGTAATCACTGCTTTTTTATCAAGAAGTTCCTGATAGAAAACTTCAAACCTGAGTTTCAACACCTGTTCAAGTTCCCTCGCGTTTTCAACCGTTTTGATAATGAAATTACCCCGCTCTATCTCTATTCTGATTTTGGGTCTGAACCTGCCGAATTTCAATCTTGAAACATGGAAAATTTTTGTTCTGTGAATGTTTTTTACAATCTTTCCCACCCTCTTGATTTTTCCAATAGCGGTTTTGCCGCCTGTTATTTTCCTTCTTATTGACTGCCTCATTTTTTTGCGCACTGCATTTCCCTTTTTCATGTTTCTGGTTTTCGGTTGTACTGATGATATTTTATCATAAAGAATGCCAGTTTTTATGTGATATAATCAAGAAGGTGTAAATTTGAACAATCCGCCAAAGCCATGAACAAAATTTTTATTGGAATTGATGTCGGCACTCAGGGAACAAGAGTTGTGGGCATTGATGAAAATGGGAATATCCAGGGTATTTATGAACATGCTTTTATACTGGACCCGTCGGATATTCATGAAGGATGGCACCAGCAGAATCCTGAACAATGGTGGAATTCAACAATGTTATGTTTAAGAAAAATCACCTCCCATATTCAGATTAAAAAAATATCTGCCATTTCAGTATCATCAACATCCGGCACATTGTGTTTTCTTGATAAAAACTATCAGCCATTGATTCCTGCCATCATGTATAATGACAGACGCAGTGAGAAAGAAGCAATGTATCTTAATGAAAATCTCAAATGTCTTACAGATAAAATGGGTTATCAATTCAACTCATCATACGCTTTAGCCAAAATTTTATGGATTACAAAACATTTACCGGATATTTTTGAAAAAACAGTAAGAATTGTCCATGCAACTGACTATGTGATTGGAAAACTTTCAGGCAACTATTGTGTGAGCGACTATACAAATGTTCTGAAAACTGGCTATGACCTTATTGAAGGAAAATGGTCTGATGACATTGAAAATATTTTTGGTGTACCTCTGGCAAAATTGCCAGAGGTTGTTCCACCTGGCGCAGTAATTGGCGTAACCACTACAGAATGCTGTAATCAAACGGGTGTTCCATCTGGCATTCCTGTTATTGCAGGAATGACTGATGGATGCGCTTCTCAAATTTCCACAGGCGCTGTCTCGCCCGGACAATGGAATTCGACTCTGGGAACAACCCTTGTCATAAAGGGAGTGACAGAGCAAATCCTAAAAGACCCTGCTGGCAGAATTTATAACCACAAACATCCTGACGGATACTGGTTGCCAGGCGGTGCAAGCAATACTGGTGGCGATTGTGTTACAAAAAGATTTAAGCGGGAAAAATGGGATTACCTCAATGAAAAAACTGCAGATACTATTCCAACTGGCAAAATTTGCTGGCCGTTGACAGGAAAAGGAGAAAGATTTCCCTTCGTAAATCCTGAAGCAAAAGGCTTCCAACCTGACAATTGTGACGAGGAAATTTTATATGCTGCCTGTCTTGAAGGAGTTGGATATATTGAAAAACTTGCCTATCAAACCCTTGAAGGGCTTGGAGCAAAAATTTCTGATACCATTAGAATTGCAGGAGGTGCTACAAAAAGCAAAATCTGGAACAGAATAAGAGCGTCAATTCTTAATAGAACACTTGTGCAACCAGAAAATCCTTATGCAGCATTTGGCGCAGCAATTCTTGCAGCATCCCGAACCCATTTTGACAATCTTCAGCAGGCATGTAACGTAATGGTAAAAATTGTCTGCGAATATCAACCTGAAAAAACACTGGTTCAAAAGTATCAAGAATTGTATCAAAAGTTTTTAGAAACATTAAAAGAAAAACAATATATTTGAAGGGGACAAATGTCTATATTTAAGGCATGCGATATCAGGGGCACCTATGGAAAAGAACTGACAGACCAGATTTCCTATAAAATAGGAAGGGCTGTTGGTACTTTACTTAAAGAAAAGCACATTATAGTCGGTGGTGACTTAAGACCCAGTACACAGATTTTAAAACCAGCAGTTATTAAAGGACTTATACATTCGGGTTGCGATGTTATTGACATTGGCATTGTTCCAACCCCTGTTTTTTATTTCGCAATTAAACAATTGTCAGCAGATGGTGGCGTGCAAGTCACAGGTTCTCATAATCCACCACCAGACAATGGCATGAAAATTGTTCTCGGGAAAAATCCGATTACGCCTGAAGAAATAAAAAAAATTCAGTCACTTGTGGAGTCAGAAAATTTTGCTACCGGGAATGGAAAAATTGAATTGAGAAATGTTGTAAATGATTACAAAAATTACATTAAGGGATTATTTGAACCAGGAAATCTTACCATTGCTGTTGATGCGGGAAATGGATGCTGGTGGGAAATCGCACCTGATGTGTTACAAAAAATGGGATATAAGGTGATAAAACTTTTTTGCCAACCCGATGGAACATTTCCCAACAGATCCCCGAATCCAGCGGTTTACAAAAACTTAAAAGCCATTCAAAATCTTGTAAAAACAAACAACATTGACATGGCGGTTGCCTATGATGGAGATGGAGACAGGGCAATCTTTATTGATGAGAAAGGCAGCATTGTAACAACAGACATTGCCATTGTACTGTATATCAAATTGTTGCTCCAGCAACATAAAAATATACCAGTTGTATATGATATTAAATGTTCTCAAATTGTCAGGGATGAAATCATAAACAATGGCGGCACTCCAATTATGGAAAAATCAGGACACGCCTTTATAAAGTCAACGTTTCTAAAGACAAATGCCATTTTTGCAGGCGAAATTTCAGGTCATTACTTTTTCAAAAACATTGGTGGAGATGATGGGCTTTTTGCGACACTGATGATGGCAAAAATTATTCAGGAAAAAGGACCTTTATCACAACAAATAGCAAAAATACCTGTGTACGCAACAAGCCCTGACATTCGAATCCCGGTTAATAATCCCGAAGGAATCCTTACGAAAATTGAAAATTATTATCCTGCAGAAATGGTGAATAAACTTGATGGAATACGCATTCAATTTGAACACGGCTGGGCTCTCATAAGAAAATCAGTTACAGAACCCATTATCACCATGCGATTTGAAGGAAAAACTCAAACTGACCTTAAAAACATAAAAAGTGAAATTTTTTCGCTTATCCCTGGTATCCCTACAATAGACAATGAATAAATATTTTTTTCTGTGCGTTATTACGATATTGTTTGGCTTTGGATACTGTGAAGAAAATCAACCAGAAGTTATTGTGGAAAAAGCAAGGACTCTGATATTTAATGCATTGCAAAATAATAATCAATGGCAGATGTATCAATCCTATGTCAATTATGTCTCAAACATTCTTGATAAAACTAAGGGAACAAACTGGTGGAATGATAAAAATGGTTATTTCAGATTGAATACTATTGATAGATGGCTTCGAAATCCAGTTGATTGCATTATTGAAGGAGAACACATTTCACATTCAATACACCAGCAATGCCAATCAGGCATTATTAATACTCATCAGGTCATTCAAACCTGCACCGAACTTCTTGATATGAACATTGAGTCCAATCCTGTATCAATAAAAAAAGAAAAAAATCCAGTAAATCATATCAACAAGCAACTTGTTACAGCAGAACAATATGTCAGGGATGCTTTTGGTGATTTTTCAGAGAAAAAACTTTTGCAGTTTATTGAAATCACACAGCGGCTTGCAGTAAGGGAAGTCGGCGATACCGTG